>CAUZJA010000001.1:0-46182 GCA_963579925.1 Dehalococcoidia bacterium
GAGACCCTCACGTCGGTCGCGGAGCCGACCTCATCAGGGTGACAGTGTGGTGGTCGCGGGTGGTTATCGTAATCGACCACGGTAGTGCTGGGCGTTGATGAACCGCTCTTGGGGATGTGAACCGGCAGAGACCCTCACGTCAGTCGCGGAGCCGACCTCCTCAGGGTGACAGTGTGGTGGCCTGATGCCTATTTGCTATGACAGTTGAATGGAAGAACGAACGCCTAGCCGATCTCTGAGATGTTTACTTCTCGGCTCTCGTTCGCGCTTTTTACTGCTGCTAGCTGGAAGGCGTACACGTTCCGGGACATTTCGGCGTCCATGTCTACCTGCTCGCCGGTTTCAATTGCCTGGCCAAATTCTTCACCGGCGGTTTTGAAGGACTCTCCCCAGTCGGTTTCCATGTCTTCGAAGTGGCGCATTTTCCCGCTTGAGAGGACTGATACGGGTGGCTGGTTTAGTAGGTTGCCGGAGCAGCGGCTGACCCAGACGATGCCTTTGGAACCCACAACTTCGATGAATTCGTCGCCAGGGTAGTAGTCAGAAGGGATTTCAAGCTCCTGCGCACCCGTCATCGTCCATACGCCCAGTCGACGAGAGTTCACGGTCCTGAAGGTGATTGTCATGGGGCCGCCGCGTCCGGCGTCGACGTCAGTTTCTGCGATTTCATTGAAGGTGTGGGCCGTTTCGATGGGGCCCATGAAGTAGACGATGGAGGCGGCCATGTGGGCGCCGTGGTCGATGATGGATGGCGGGCCACAGTTTTGCGATGGGTCCTGGCGCCAGACCATTGAGTCTGAGGGGATGTCCCAGACTCCGACTCCTTTGCCGTAGATGGCGCTGATCTTGAACATTTGTGGGTCGCCGATTTCACCGCTATCGATGATTGATTTTGCTCTGCGGAACGGCGCGTAGCTGAGGAAGTTGTCGAACACTCGGAAGAGTGGCTTACTTGATTTCGCGACGTTGAAGAGGCCGTCGGCTTCGCTCATGGTGAGGCCTGGTGGCTTCTGCAGCGAGACGGCTTTGCCTGCGGCCAGTGCTTCGATGGCTACGGAGCTGTGGAGTTTGTGCGGTAGGAGGATCTCAACGCCATCGATAGACTCGTCCGCCAGCAGGTCGTGATAGTCCTCGAAGGCGAGGCCTGAACCCCATTCAGCCGCTCGCTCAGTGGCTCGGCCCGGTGCGGGGTCGGCAACGGCGGCCAGTTCTGCCTGATCATTGTTGGCGTATGCACGTGCATGCAGGTCTGCGATGCGGCCTGCGCCGATGAATCCGATTCGGACCTTAGATGATTTGGGGGCCAATGGAGTACTCCTGTTGGGGGTGACGTCTGAGGCGGGATGTTAGGCGAGACGGGGCGCTCTGTCGAGATGGCCGATATGATCCGGACATGGTGGGCTTGAGCCGGGGGCGACGATGCCGGAGGGTGTGCGGCGCGAGATGCGGGAGGAGACGGGACTCACGGACAGTGTTGATGGACTGGGGTATGTGCTGCAGTTGTTCACCAGACCGAGTACGCCTTGCTGCTCTACTTCTGGGTGAGTCGAACTGCCGGTTAATTGGGAGCCGACGGGCAGGTCGTGAGGCGTTGTTGGCTGGATGTCAGGGGATATCAGGTAGTCGAGGGAATCGGGTCTGTTAGCCGGCCCCAGCCGCGCGCGAGTATCAGCGTTGAGGGATCAACCGTCCGGGCATCAGAGACCCAATGATTATCCATGAAGTCTAGTCTGAAGCCACGGCATCCACATGGCCTGATGACACATGTGTTGCCGCCACGATGATTCTGGTGCGAGTGGCCGCACATACAAATTTCCACTTTGTGCTCCTTGGCTATACCCGCCATTAACTATGTGCCGTATCACTTATGTACGCGATGGCGATTGGCTCATGTGGATGGGCCTTGTAGCTCACCGTGCTCGGCCGGGAAATTTCAATTCTTGAACTGCGATTCCACTTTGGCTACGCATTGGTGCGCTAATATGCGTCCAACCAGCCTGAACCTGCGGTTGATAAGGGGTTCAATTGCGGTTGACGTCGGGCCGGGCAGGAGGATACGAATTTGCGGATACTTGAAAGCAGATTTCTAATGGATTGGTCGCCAGGACTGGCGCTGATCCCAATGATCATTGGCATGATGTTCGTATTGAGTGGCAGTGATATTACTCAAGCTGCCAGCGCAGAAATCAGCGTTGTTGGACCTGGTCTTGGGATCATATTCACCATCATCGCGTTTCTGATTCATGGATTGTTCTGGATCAATATGGGGCGTGTCACAGAGAAGGTTGAGTCACTGACCAAGATACAGGGCTACGGCCTTGGTGTGGTGGCTCTTGGCGGTCTGTTGGTCGTGGGATTTGTTGACGGTGGGTGGATCATCTTCGCGCTGGCGCAATTCGGTCTTGCTTACGCCATTTACAAGTCGCATATGCTCACAAATGCATTCGCCATCGTAACGGGGTTCTTTGGTGCGGTAAATGTGCTGTTTGGAATCCTGGGTTTCGCAGATACCACGCCAACAGAGGTGCCAGTATTCGCGTTTATGGGTTGGTCGCTCATCATGCTGGTGTTCAGCCTCACAGACGGTCATCCCGAGGATCGAGAGATGGACTACGAGGCGAGGTTCCGTCGAGGGGCGCCTGATGATCGAGTTGCGAGTTCTATAGAGTCAGACGAGTAAGCCATCTGGAAGTGTTGCATGGGTATGCCGGGGGCACACATAGTTTGAACGCGAAACCGCCCGGGTTATCTGACCCGGGCGGTTACTTTTTACTTTGTTTTTTTGGCTATCCGCCGGCTATATGCGGAATGAAGTGCACTTCCGCATCTTCATCCACTTTGGCCCTTAGCCCTTCACGTGTTGGCTGTTCGCCGACCACCGCTTCCATTCCCGGTTTGATCCTATCGTCCTGGATCAGCCGTTCTTTTGTTCCCGGAAACTTCTCCTCAAGGTTGTCGATTACCTCTCGGAGAGTGGTGCCGGAAATCTGGACGTCTGTAACTCCGCCGGTAATTTTCCGGAGAGCGAATGGAATGAAAACCCTGGCCATGTTGAACGCCTCAGGAAGTTTCCGGTGAGTGGTTGATTAGCCGTTCTTCTCTTTTAGAGCCTCCAGAATGCGACCGGGATTCATTGGAGCCTCTCGAAGCCTGATTCCCAACGCATCGTGAATAGCGTTTGCTACTGCGGCGACTGGCGGCACGATTGGCGGCTCGCCCACCCCACGCACACCAAACGGGTGAATGGGATTCGGAACTTCCACAAGTACCGTCTCAATCTCCGGGAGGTCGAGCGTCGTCGGCATTCTGTAGTCCAGGTAGCTTGAGTTAGCCATCTGACCTTCATCGTTCATGAAGTACTCTTCGTTGAGCGCCCAGCCAATCCCCTGAACTGCGCCGCCTTGTAGCTGACCTTCCACATATGAAGGGTGGATTGCCTTGCCGACATCCTGAACAGCTGTGTAGCGGATGACGTCCGTCTTCCCAGTTTCCGGGTCGATCTCAAGATCACAGATGTGTACGGCAAAGCCGCCACCTGCATTTTCAAGGTCAACGGCGCCAGTCGATGAAACCGGTCCACCAGTCTCATTTAACTTGCCGGCAAGTTCTTTGAAGGTCATTGAGAGTTCGGGATCGGACTTGGATGAGAACTTTCCATCTTCGAAGCCAACTTCGTCCACGGGAATGTCCCATATCGTAGATGCTCGGGTGGTGAGTTCACCGATCATGCTCTGTGCTGCCTTGTACGCAGCGAAACCTGTGGCATATGTGGTCCGGCTTCCACCGGTCACGTCTGTGTAGCCCACGCTGTCTGTATCAACGACAGAGGGGATGATGTCCTCAGCTCTGATACCAAGCACCTCAGCGGCTTGCATGGCGATTGAAGCTCGAGTGCCACCGATGTCGGTGGATCCTTCAACCAGCATTACGGTGCCGTCTGTGTTCACTGAAAGGTTCACGGATGACTTGAGTCCAACGTTGAACCAGTAGCCATCGGCAATGCCTCGGCCTCGAAGCTTTCCGTTGCCGGGGTTCTTGTCCAGAGGGGAATTCCAGTGAGCGGAATCACGAGCTGCTTCCAGCGTTTCAATGTTGCCAATGACGGGGAAGATTGGTCCATCACCGCGGCGAGTACCTTCTTTGGAAGCGTTGTCTAGCCGGAACTGGATCGGGTCTAGATTGAGTTCTTCGCAGATCTCATCCACGATGCTCTCGATGGCGTATGCGACGTGGGTCGAGCCAGGTGCTCGGTAGGCGGCCGTCTTCGGCTTGTTGACGATGATGTCCCAGCCATCGATGCGAGTGTTCTCAATGTCATAGCAGGAGAACATGCACATGGCGGCGGCGCCAACGGGTGATCCCGGGAATCCACCGGCATCGAATCTGATGTCAGCATCGCCGGCGATGATCTTTCCGTCTTTGACACCGAGTTTGACTGATACCCAGCCACCCGGAGTTGGACCGGTGGCATCAAACACCTCGGCCCGGTCCATCAATATCCGCACTGGCTTTCCGCCAGATTTCTTCGACAGAATCGCGGCAATAGGCTCAACGTAAATTGGAATCTTCCCGCCAAAACCGCCACCAATCTCCGTTGGTGTCACTCTGATTCGTGACTCATCTAACTGAAGGACTCCAGCGAGCTGCGTTCGTACGGTGAATGCTCCCTGGGTGCTGGTCCAGATACGGACGCGATCTTCTTGGTCCCAGATGGCTGTTCCATTGTGAGGCTCAATGTAGCCCTGATGAACCATGGCAAGGTCGTATCGGTGTTCGATAATAGTTGTGGAGTCGGCAAACCCCTTTTCGATATCACCAAATTCGTGGCGGAAGTGGCTTCCAAGGTTTGGCTGAGTTGACTTCTCACCCAAATCGTCGCCAACCCAGCCATCAACAATCGCGGGTGCGTCCGGGGCCATCGCAGCATCCACGGTCACTGCTGATTTCAGCACTTCCCAATCTACTTTGATTGCAGCGACTGCCTCACGGGCGATGTTGGTTGAGATCGCGGCAACTGCTGCTACGGGGTGACCTTTGAACTTGGCCTTGCTCATGGCCATGACGTGGTCACTTGCGTGGGAGAAGTTGATTGCACCCTCACCCAGGTCTACCAGTTCATCTCCGGCTTCCGGCATGTCTTTCGCTGTCATTACGGCAATTACACCTGGTATCGCTTCTGCGGCGGATGTGTCTATGCCCTTGATGCGTGCGTGTGCGTGCGGGCTACGAAGAACCGAGCCGTACAGCATGCCGGGGAGTTTGACATCGGCCCCGTAAATTGCACGACCGGTTACTTTATCCAGTCCGTCGTGGCGAATCGGCCTTGTGCCGATGACCTTATAGTCCTGTGTCGCAACCACTGGCGTTCTCCTTAGAAGCTTTCGGGTGGGGTTGTTCCAGGTGGCAATCCTGGCTGGTTATTTGTAGGGGCAGGTATGAAACCTGCCCCTACGGGTATCACTTGTATGTCAACAGCCTCCAACTTGCCGGACTATTTGTCCAGCGAGATGGAGGTCTACCGGCTGTCTTGATCAGCATCTTCGACAGAAAGCGGAACGCTTACGCGCCCACCTGCGTCTTCTGAACAGCCTTGATGATCTTGTCGTATCCGGTGCACCGGCAGAGGTTGCCAGCGAGCCAGTGACGAACTCGGTGCTCGTCAGCGTCAGGCTCTTTTTCCAGGAGTGACTTTGCAGAAACCAAGAATCCTGGTGTGCAAATTCCGCACTGGAGTGCTGCCTCTTCAAGGAACGCCTGCTGCAGCGGGTGAAGCCCATCTGCTGTGGCCATTCCTTCAATGGTGTTGAGCGTGGCGCCGTTGATCTCTGCGCCAAGAACGCAGCATGAGTCAACAATTCGACCGTTCAGTTCCACGGTGCATGCACCGCAGTTGCCGTCGTTGCAGCCTTCTTTGGTGCCGGTCAGGTTCAATACATCCCTGAGCGTCTCAAGAAGACTCATGTACGGCTCAACCAGGAACTCATGCTCCTGGCCGTTGATGGTTGTCTTTATGTGGACCTTGTCGACCAATCTAGCCCGCCTTCGCGCGTTGTGCTGCTTTGGTAAGTGTGCGTCGGGTAAGGACGCCGGAAAGGTGTCGTCGCTGTTCTATCGTGCCTCGCATATCGGAGATGGGGCTGACCGCATTGTGTGCGATAGCTCCAGCCGCAACGAAGTTCTCTTCGGTTGGCTCTTTGCCAACCAGAGTGGCGGTGATGTCAGTGACGTATACCGGTGTTGGCCCAACGGAAGCCAGGGCAACGCGGGCATCTGTGATCTTGCCGGAGCTATCCAGAGTCACGGATGAGGCCGCGCCAACAACGGCGATGTCCATCTCATTACGAGGGATGAAGCGCTCATATGCAGCGCCAAATCCTGAAGCTGGTGCCGGGAATGTGATGTCCACAACCCACTCGCCATCCTCAAGTACATTTCGGCCGGGGCCGGTGCAGAAGTCTTCTACTGCAACTGTTCGATTGCCCTTTGCGCCAGTGATATTTACCTGTGCGCTGTGAACGATCATTGGGCAGATTGTGTCACCTGAGGGTGTTGAGTTACAGAGGTTTGCAGCCATGCTTGCGCGTGACTGAATCTGAATTCCACCTACAAGCTCAGCACAATCAATGAGGCCGGGGTAAGCGTCTCGCACACCCTGGTTTTCATACATAACCGCCAGTGGAACTGCTGAGCCCATCTTCAGGCTACCGTTCAGTTCCAGGACGTTTGCTTCCGCTACACCTTTGATGTCTACAACGGCATCAAGTTCAAATCTACCGCCCCGGAGCTGGACAAGCAGGTCAGTTCCGCCCACGAGGGGACGGGCTCGGTTCCCATGTTGCGCCAGTACCGAATTAACATCGGCTACGCTGGTCGCCGCAACATAATCAAAAGGATGCAAAGAAGAGGCTCCTTTCCAGTTAGATAAGAGGACGAGTCTTCGACCTCCTCCGGGCTAGATACTCCCATGCCCGGCACTTCATCAGAAATAGTGGGTGGTCACGCGGATGCGGACCCAACATTTCAAACGAAGCCCGCACATTATGCAACCGAGATTAGGCTGCGGCAACCCGTAGATGACTGATACTCATGAAATAGGCATGTGAATACGGTCTATTAGAGCCGGATTCAGCGCCCGTCCGCGCCAACCCACTCAATGTTGGGTTGGCCTTCGAACCGTCTTGCCATCACGTCTATCGCTTCGGGATTTGAGTCCACCAGAACAAACTCACGCTCCAACTCAAGACACACTTCACCCGTAGTGCCGCTGCCGGCGAAGAAATCGAGCACCAGGTCGCCGGGATTTGAGGACGCTGAGACTATGCGTCGCATGATTCCAAGGGGTTTCTGGGTTGGGTACCCGGTTCGTTCTTTGCCCGAGGTCGGCACGATGGTGTGCCACCATGTGTCGGTGGGTAACTTGCCGCGTTTCGCCTTTTCCGGCGTCACCAAACCCGGTGCCATGTACGGAATCCGCTCCACATCATCCGAATTAAAGACGTGCTTACCAGACGTTTTGGCGTACACAAGGATGTTGTCGTGCTTGGGAGGCCAGCGATCTTTTGGCCGTCCTCCATAGTCGTAGGCCCAGATGATTTCGTTCAGGAAGTTCTCACGGCCAAAGATGCAGTCCATCATCACTCGACAGTAGTGAACCTCGCGATAATCAAGGTGGACGTAGATCGTCCCACTTGGCTTCAGGAGCCTGCGCGCTTCAACAAGTCGAGGCTCAAGAAAGCCAAGGTAATCGTCGAAAACATCTTCGTACTGCCGCTCGCCGAGGGATTCAGAGTCGTAGCGTTCGCCTTTGAAGCCTTTGCGCGTGCCTTTTTCCGACCTAACGGTCTTCATACGGTTCAAAGACTGCGTCTTGCCCGTATTAAAGGGAGGGTCGATATAAATGAGCTGAACTGACTCATCCTTCATTGCTTGAAGGATGGGTAAGTTGTCACCGATGTGGATTGTGCTTGTCATCTTCTGCTCAGCATCTCACGGCGGAGCCAGAGGAATTCGGGGGATTGTGAACAGGTCTCTGCCCGGATAACCTTCGCCGAAATCTCAAAGGCATGACATCTGTATTTTTAGGTGCATTTTCAGGCGCATATTCAGGGGAATCATATGACGACGAAATCGGTCTATACGGCAGCGCGAGTGGCCAATGCAGATGTAACGGGCTGGCTGCCAGATCACGCAGTGATCGTAGACGGAGATCGAATTGAGAGTGTGATTCCAAAGGCTCAACTCCCGTCAGACGTGGCTAACACGCATGAAGTGCATGACCTAGGAGATGTGTCACTGATTCCCGGTTTGATTGACGCACATGCCCATATGCACTGCTCGGCCACGTTGGATGCCCATCATCTGGTTACGACTGAGAGCCTTGAGGTGCTGGCGATCAGGTCGGCGAAGAATATTCGAGATGCGCTGCTTACAGGTGTGACGACTCTGCGCGACATTGGTAGCAAGAATGAGATTGCATTCCAGGTACGTGACGCCGTTCGGTCGGGCGTAATACCCGGGCCTCGATTGTTGCTTGCAGGGACACCTATTACCACCACCGCGGGGCATTGTTGGTTCTTCGGTACCGAGGCAGACACACCGGAGCAAGTTGTTGCGGCGGTGCGGCAGCAGAAGAAGCTGGGCGCGGATGTCATCAAGATGATGGCTACCGGCGGAATGTTCACCCCCAGCGCTAACCCTCGTACTCCGCAGTACCCCGCATCAACGCTGCGCGCTGCGGTCGTAGAAGCTGAGCGACTGGATATGCAGATCGTTGCTCACACACTGGCGGCGCAAGGTGTGCGCAACTGTGTTGAGGCCGGTATTCATCACCTGATCCACGCTCGCTGGTACCACCCTGATGTCACCCAGCCGCTCGATTTCGATGCTGAAACGGTGAAGGAGATGGCGGCGAATGGTCAGTGGGTTGACCCGACGTTTGGTCACCACTTGATTGGGATTGAGACGAAAGAGGCTGGCGGAGCTACATTACCTCCGCATCCAGCCGTTGCGGCATCACCTGTGACAGATGCGGACAATATTGAAACCGCTGTGAAGATGCGAGAGATGGGCGTTCGCTTCACGACCGGGCTGGATATGGGAATGGCTACCGCTCCGTTCGCGCGCTCCGGTTCGAATGCCCGTGCCTTTGTGATCGAACTTGGCTACTCCGAGTGGGAGGCGATTGCAGCGTCTACCAAGGAGACGGCGGGTGCGATCAAGGTTGGCGATCAGGTGGGGACACTTGAGCCGGGTAAGATCGCCGACATGGTTTCGCTGGAGGGCGATCCTTCACAGGATATTGCCAGCATGGAGAAGTCGGTGGACGTGATCCAGTCCGGTAAGCCAGTAAAGCTAGCCAACGCAGCCCTGATCTAGTGCCTGCCGCATGGGCATATAGCGCAAGGCGCTGGGGAGGGGCACGTGCAACGTGCCGCTGCGGTCGGTTGGCGTGGCGCGCATGATACGCGCTGGTGCGGCTGAATTGCGTAGGGGCACATTGCATGTGCCCGGATTTAGCGGCGCGCCCTAATTAAACTAGCTAGTAGCCCGCAGATTTATCGCAGATGTGTTGGAGCGGTTCGTCGTTTACGAAGCGGCGCAGGTTGTCGATGAAGACGAGCCTGCGGCCTTCGTAGAGTTCTGGTGTCAGGGCTGAGGCGTGTTGCGTGATGATCATGTTTTCCTGATCCCACAGTGTGCTGCCTTTTGGCAGTGGTTCTATTTCCGTTGCGTCCAGTCCTGCGCCTGCCAGGTGGCCGTCTGCGATTGCGTCGGCCAGCGCGTCTTCGTCAACGATTCCGCCGCGTGAGATTACGATGATTCGTGAACCTCGCTTCATCGCGCGGATTCGCACGGCGTCGATCACATGATGCGTTGCTGGAATGTATGGAGCAGCGATGACCAGCCAGTCTGAGCTGGTGACCAACTCATCAAGCCGGTCGAGGCCCCATATCTCTGATGCGGCGCCGGTTTCTGCGCCCGGGTTGGGGTCGACGGCTTTCACATCCATGTTGAAAGCAACGGCTCGATCGGCAATCGCACGGCCGAGCTCGCCATAGCCGAAGATGCCTAACTGACGGCCACCTAGCTCCTCCATGCGGCCATCCCAGTTGTGAGCGTCGAATACGCGCTGGTCTTGATCCCGGTATAGCTCCCGGAAGTTGTGGGCGAGGGCAATCATCATTCCAAGTACGTGGTCGGCCATTGGCGGTACGTGAGCGCCAGGGGCATTGGTCAGCGGGATGTCAGAGTCACGGATCGCCGGTATCTCAACAATTTTGTCGACACCGGTGCCGGGGCAGGCGATCCACTGCAGGTTTGACGCCGCCTCAAAGATTGCTGCGTCCGGCCAGCCAAAGAACACGTCGGCATGTCTGGCGGCTTCCAGTTGGCCTTCGTGGGTCAGGGCGTATGCGAAATCGACATCTGGGAATTCCGCTTGCAGACGGGCGGGATATTCCGCACCAAGGTGGTTGGATGCAAGGACAACTTTCATGTTTTTTCTCTTTTTTCTCTTTGGTGGGGCTTTGGCGTTTGAGGGCTAGATGCTCGGGTGCATCGAGTGCCATTCGGTCTCGATTTCGTACTGGTTCGCCAGTTGAAGCAGGGTTAGATCATCGTGTTGTTCGCCGGTGAGCATCATTCCAATGGGCAGTCCGGTTGATTCCGACATGCCGGCAGGGATGCTTACGGATGGGTTGCCTGTGATGTTGGATGGTGCGGTGAAGCAGGCGTTGATCCCTCGAGAATGTTCGCCGGGCCGACGCGAGCGCTCGGCTGTCATGAAAGGTGAGGTGGGTGTGGCGATGGCTCTTATGTTCGAATCACGAAACAACGTGGACAGATAGGTGCGGACCGAACGCCCAACTGTTGCGGCGTTGAGCATATCTTCCGCTGAAAGGAACGCTCCTTGGAGGAGGTAAACCCTTGCGATGGGGCCGTATGAGGTCCAGTTTTCTTTGAGGCTGGAGGCGTGGCGCTGGTACGTCTCACCGTTCAGCACTATGAAATTGGCCATGCGGGCCTCAGCCATACCGCGCAGATTGATGTCGACCAGTTCGCAGCCTATTGATTTGAGATCGGTGAGAAATTGCTCGTAAGCGTGAGTGACTTCTGGCTCATTTGGGGCAGACTCCACGAATGTACGCGGGACTCCGATTCGCCATCCGGAGATATCGGCTTGAAGATTTTCAAAGTAGTGGTCGCGCTGTCCTGGCCAACTCATGTCGTCTTCAGGGACGTATGAGGCCATGGCGTCGAGCATCAGTGCTGTGTCTGCGACGGTTCGGGTTAGCGGCGAAATTTCACTGTGTGAGTTGTGGTCCATACCGTTGCGACTAACGATTCCGTGGGTGGGTTTCATGCCGACCAAGCCGTGAGCTCCACCGGGCAGCCTGACTGATCCACCGGCATCTGTACCGATGGCAGCTGAGCACATTCCGGCTGATGTGGCTCCGCCGGAGCCGGAGCTTGAGCCGACGGACATGTAGCCCGGGTTCCAGGGATTCCATGGTGGTGGGAAGAGATCGGCCTCGGATGGGAGCGACCAGCTGAACTCATTGAGGTTGGCTTTTCCAATGATGATCGCGCCGTTGTCTTTGAGTGATTGCACCGCAGCCGCGTCGTGTTCCGGGATCCAGTGCTCCAGCAGGCGACTGTTGTCTGTGGTTCGGATTCCGGCCGTAGGAATGGAATCTTTCGCCGCAATAGGAATGCCGGCGAGAGGTGGCAGGTCGTCGCCGCGACTACGTGCCTGGTCGACTGCTTTTGCCTGAACGAGCGCATCAGCGGCGTTGACGGTGACCAGCGAGTTTAGCTGGCCGTTGAGGGCGTCAACCCGGGATAGGCATGCCTCTAAAAGCTCTACGGCCGTAACAGCACCGGATTCCAGAGCCTTGACCTGTTCAGTCAGGGAGAGATAGTGGAGAGGCGTTTCAGTAGTCATCTTTATTCCCCTTCTACCGTAGAGGAGAGCGTTGAGGCGTCCAGCTCGTCGGGGAATCCCGGAATTACGTCCCTTAAGGAAACTGCCGCGTCCAATACGCCGCTGACCAGGGGGACGAGCTGATTTAGCTCATCGTCCGAGATGGGGGCGAGTGTTTGAGCACGCGATACGATCTGGTCGTGATTCAGACTGGTCATTTGATGTCTCTGTTGTTTCTGTTGTCTCTGGCGGGTGCGGGGTGAAGTAGTACGCCAATGTAGCACTTGACCGCGCATGTGATCGACATATTCGAAGGGTTGTCCTTCACGACCGAATGACATTGCCGGAGTGCGGGCTAATTAAGTTGTTCAATTGCCACTATAAGTTAGCTGTCTTGTTGCGAATCGTCCTGGCTCTGGCCGCGGGCAGCAGACAATAGCGATGGGTACTCAGCCAATAGCACTGCTATCGGATGAGTACGTCAACGGCGGGCCAGAATTAGCGGCCACTAAACCGATGTAGGATTGGCCTTCGCGATAACAAATGCTGAGGAACCTGAATGCTATTTATTCTTCTTGCGACGCTCACGGATGCTGGCCTTGATGCTGCGGTCAAGGAACCAGATCTGTTTGCCTCTGCTTGCGCGGACCTGGACGTTCCCGGGGTGCGATTGCTGACTCGCTACGCGACGTTGGGCTCATACGACTTTGTCGCAGTGGCAGAGGTTGCTGACGCTGAGTCGATGGCAAAACTTTCGGTCGAACTCGGATCGAAAGCCAAGGTGCATATTGAGTCGCTTCACGCGGTTTCGGCACACCTCATGGCAGAACCTTCAGATGAATCTGTGATTCGAGTAGGGGAGTCGGCGGACTGGGATCTCCCTGGTTCGCCGGCCAGGTAGGTACATTATGCACATCGACAGTTTTGATTTTTACCACGTGGCCATGCCCCTCATGTATCCATGGCGAACTTCCTACGGGGAGGACTGGGAGATTCACTCCGTGCTGGTGCGCGCTACCAGTGGCGATGTTGAGGCCTGGTCGGAGTCGAGTCCGCTTGAGGCTCCCACGTATCTGACAGAGGGCGCCCGGTCGGCGTTCCACAATCTGGTGGACCACTTTGGTCCTCGGGTAGTGGGTGGCGAGTACGAATCCGCCGAGGCGGTGAACGAAAAGTTGGCGCTCTACAAGGGCAACTCATTCGGTAAAGCTGCGATCGAGATCGCGTGGTGGGCGCTGCAATCGAAGATGAGCGGGCAGCCGTTGCATCGGCTCCTTGGTGGCGAGACAAAGGACGTTGTTGCTGGGGCTGACTTTGGAATTCAAGATTCGTACGACATGCTGCTGGGCAACATACAGAAGGCTGTGGACGCCGGATTCCCACGGATCAAGCTGAAGGCAGCGCCGGGATGGGACTACGAGATGCTCAGCGCCGTACGAGGCGCGTTCCCGGACACGAAGTTTCATATCGATTGCAATGGCGGCTACTCGCTGGACGATCTTGATCTGTTCAAGAAAATAGATGCGTTTGAGTTGGAGTTCATCGAGCAGCCATTGGCGTTCGATGATCTGCTCGATCACGCTGAACTGGCGAAACAGATATCCACGCCCGTGTGTCTGGACGAGAGCATCGTTGGTCTGCGTCAGGTGGAGCAAGCACTGCGTATTGGTGCGGCGGAGTACATCAACATCAAACCCGGTCGAGTGGGTGGATTGGCCAACTCTGTCCGTATTCACGATATCTGCCAAGATGCAGGCGTTCCGGTGTGGGTTGGTGGAATGCTGGAGAGTGCTGTTGGCGCGGCGTTCTGCATCGAACTGGCCACGCTGCCTAATTTCACTTACCCCGGCGACCTGTTCCCGTCATCACGCTTCTACAAGGAAGACCTGGGACGGCCGGTCAACGAGCTGACTGATGACCTGACCTTCAAGCCGTTTACGGATGGGTTGCCGGAGCCTGATGCAGACCTGCTGGCGGAGTACACCGTGGAGTCCGCTCGGGTGATCCCTGCCTGATCCAGATCTTTTCTTCATGCCTCGGCATGCGTTGGCATGTGCTGGCGATTGAATTCTGTGGGTTGGAATGTCACACTCTGGCGGCTGCAAATAATTTAATTCTGGCGCTAACAAAACACGGACGTCCTCAGGAGCCTTGAACCAGCAATGAAAATCGAACAGATTGAGACCTTTTTCGTCGACCGATACCTTGTGGTGCGGATCACCACTGACGACGGTACTCAGGGAATTGGTGAGTCTTGTTACTGGTCGTACCCAAAGGCGGCGGAGGCGACCATCCAGGCGTGGGAGTCTGAACTTCAGGGTATGGATTCGGGCGATACGGAGCACATATTCAACTACCTGCATCGATATAACGGTGCGGTTCGTGGGAACAGTGTTGGCGGTGCATTGAGTGCCGTGGATATGGCGCTGTGGGATATCAAAGGCAAGCGGTTGCAGGCACCAATCTGGGATCTTTTGGGCGGGAAGGTTCGCCAGAAAGTTCGAGCGATCTCTCTTGGAGTTGGTGGCGAAACTCCTGAGGAGTGTGGGATCAAAGCCAAGCAGGCGAAGGATAAGGGGTACACGGCGCTCAAGTTCACTGCGATGTCCGACAAGTGGCCGGAGCAGCGATATGGCAGCATGATCAAGCTGGGCACTGACATGGTGGAAGCCGTGCGCGAGGCGGTTGGCTGGGACTTTGATATTGGCATTGAGATTCACCGCAACATGAAGCCGTCGGAAGCTGTAGTTTTCGCTGATTCGATTGCGAAGTTCCTGCCCTATTTCGTTGAGGATCCGATTGTTCCCGACTCAGTGGTAGCGATGGGCGAAGTTGGCGATAAGTTCCGCGTGCCTCTGGCTGTCGGCGAACGGAATTTTGGTGTGCATGAGTTCCGTGAGTTCGCTCAGCTGAGCAACTGTGCGTTCTTCAAGCCAGACATCGCAGTCGCTGGTGGGATTACCGGCAATAAGAAGATTGCGACTATCGCAGAGGCGTTTCATATCAAGATCGCGCCACACAATTTCCAGGGACCAATTGCAACTGCTGCGTGCGTTGCGCTTGGGACGTCCTCGCTATCGTGGGACGTTCAGGAGGCGGTGGATGAAACACGTTCGCCGTGGGTGGATATGGTGGATGAGGTTGTCCCGGTTGTGGACGGATATTTCATTCCGTCGGAACGGCCGGGGCTTGGTATGGAGTTCAATGAGGATTCCGCGGTGAAGTTCCCGTTCAAGCCGGCCCAGATTCCACCACCAATCGCAGAGGACGGAAGCGTAGCCCTCAAATAATGCCTGCCGCATGGGCATATAGCGCGGGGCGCTGGGGAGGGGCAGGATTTATTCCTGCCTCTTCTTGGTTAATGGTGTGTGTGTGGTGGATTTGTGTGTGCGTGGGTGGGTCCCGGACATTTGCGCGGGGCGTTGAAGAGGTACATCCGCATGGGATGTCGTTGCGCGTATGCAGAGTGGCCTCAGGGGATCTTTCCTCGCGTAGCTGGTTTAGTGGGGCGCGAAGAGGGGCAGGTTTTAAATCTGCCCTTACCTGTAGTTTCCACGAACGTTGTTTACAGCCTTGATACAGGCGGGAGCATGCCCAGACTGGTGTGTGGCCTGCGGTGATTGTAGTTTTTTACGAACCTCGGCAGCTCGTTCAAGCGCTCCTGATTTGACATGTAGATTCGCTTGTACGCCCACTCCCGTATCAGCATCTTGATGAACGCCTCCGCCTTCCCATTTGTCTGAGGCCTGTACGGCCTGGTTCGCCTCAATCCGATGTTCAGTTCCGCTGCCTGTTCTCTAAATACCCGTGATGTGTAGTTGGAACCGTTATCGGTGAGGATTCGCTCGATTTTTACCCCCACGCGCTCGTATGCCTTTATCGCACGCAACAAGAAATCCACCGTTGTGATTCCCTTCTCATCACCCAGTGCCTCAACGTAGGCGTAACGAGAGTGATCATCGATTGCCACATGGATAAAGTCCTGCCCTCTCAACCCACCACGAATACGGTGGGAGGTATTGGTCACGTGCCACTCGGGATCCTTGCGCCTTCCTCCACCATTCGGTATCCGTCGTAGCTTCTTCACATCGAGGTGCAGCAGTTCACCAGGACGCTCTCGTTCATACCGGATAACTTCCCGCGTAGTCCGGTCCATCCATGTGAGGCGTGAGATGCCGTTGCGTCTGAGTACGCCGTAGACGGTCGATCGAGCCATGCCCAGTTCAGCTGCGATGCGGTGTGGGCCGGTTCCATCTCGGCGCCTGAGACTACAGATCGTCTTCACTTTCCTCTTGGAGAGAGCGTGGGGCGTGCGCCTGGGCCGTGATGAGCGATCTTGAAGACCGTCGATGCCTTCTTCTCGGTATCGCTTTACCCACTTGCAGACGGTGGGCCTGGAGACGCCTTGTGCCTCGGCTGCTTGAGCCTGAGTCATCCTGGATTCGAGGCGTTGAATCAACCGCAAGCGGCCTATAACGGTGAGTGGGGCGTTAGCATGGACCATGGGGGAAGTTCCTTTCTGATTTGTTTGTACCTACCAGAATGAACTTCCCCTATTTCATGTAAACAACGTTGGTGGGAACTACAGGTAGGCGAGCCGGAATCCAGGCACGCACACGGGCATGGTTCTGCGAGGTCACACGCCCAATCAACGGCCGTGACTGGTCGATGTAGTCGCTTCTGACGCGCATATGTGGGCGTGCCTGGATCCCGGACATCTCTGCTGAGCCTTCGATTCCGGGATGGCGATGGTGAGTACGGCGACTGACCGCCGGGATGTCCGCCAGTCTGGCGACGCCTCGCCTAACCCCGCACCTCTGCCAGCGCCGACTCAAACCCAGGCAGCGCCCCCTCCAGCACGCGGTCTTCCACGCAAAACGACAACCTGAAGTAGCCGGGCGTACCGAATCCCACGCCAGGCACCGTCAGCACCAGCTTCGACTGCAACAGGCGAATGAACTCCTGATCGTCGGGCAGGGGAGAGTGGGGGAACATGTAGAACGCACCCTGCGGCTCTACGCACTCATATCCCATCTTCGTGAGCGCTGAGTAGATGAAGTCGCGCTTGCGCCGGTACTCACTTACGTCCACCGTCACGTCCTGAAGCTTGGCGACGATGCGCTGCATGATTGCTGGCGCGTTGACGAATCCCAAAGTGCGATTCGCAAATGTGACGGCGTCAATAAACTCGACTCGCTCTTCGTAGCCCGGGTTAACTGCGATGGAGCCGATGCGCTCTCCAGCCAGTCCCAGATCTTTCGAGTGTGATGTCGCCACCACAGAACGGACATGGTGTGGGAACACAAACGGGTACGGCTCATCGGTATACATGAGCTTGCGGTACGGCTCGTCGCTAATCAGAAATATCTCAGTCCCAAAACGCTTCTCCGCATCCTGAATCACACTCGCAAGCGAAGCCAGTGTCGATTCAGAGTAAATCGCGCCAGAGGGGTTATTCGGCGAATTGACCAGGACCGCCCGAGTGCGGTCGGTGATGGCGGCCTTGATCGAATCCATATCAGGCTGGAAGCCATCGTGCGATTTGGCTACAACTGGTACACCGCCCTGATTGTCCACATAGAAGGTGTACTCGGCGAAGAACGGCGCGATGAGTACAACCTCATCGCCGGGATCAAGAATCGCCCGGAATGTTACGTTGAGCGCTGCTCCAGCGCCGCATGTCATGATGACGTCGCTGCCCTCGAATAAGATTCCTGTATCAACTGACAAACCCAGTGCGACAGCGGCTCGTGTATCGGGAAACCCGCCATTCGGCATATAGCGGTGGGTGCCCGGCGCCTCATCGTTGGCGATCCGAAGTAACTCATCGCGGAACTCAGGCGGTGGCTCAAGCAGAGGGTTGCCAAGCGAGAGATCGAACACGTTCTCCGCGCCGTGTTCAGCTGATAGCGAAGCGGCTTCTTCAAACATGCGGCGGATCCAGGAACTCTCCTGCATCTGAGCTCGCGCTTTTTCAGATATGCCCAACTAAATCTCCATCCGTGGATTTACTTCGCGGCCGGGATTGAAATCCGCCGTATTATATGTGCCTTCAGGATTGGAACCACTTATTTATGATATTGCCCCGTTGAGCGACCCAAATAGCGACGTCGGTGATCAGCGGGTACTCGTAACGGGTGCCACTGGTGCAATTGGCGGCGAAATCGCGCGAATGCTCATCGCCAGGGGTACTGCCGTACGCGCACTTTCAAGAGCGAAGAGCGACCGATCGTTCCTTGGCGACAGCGTCGAGTGGGCCGAAGGCGATGTGCGCGATGCAGCGCAAGTCCGAGAGGCTGTCGAGGGCTGCGACGCTATCTACCACTGCGCTGGCTTTGTTGGGCCGTTGCACTATCGACTGAGTGATTTTGAAGACATCAACGTCACCGGCACCCGCAACGTTATCGACGCGGCGATTGAATCTGGCGTCAGGCGCGTCATCCACACCAGCAGCATCGCCGCCATCGGAGGCAAGGGCGGTCAGATTGCCGATGAGACGACGTACGACGGCGATCTCATGGAGGGCTATCCGCAGTCGAAACGTAAATCTGAAGAACTCGCCCTGGCAGCCACTTCACGCGGCATAGAAGTCGTTTCTGTGAACCCTGCGGTCGTTTACGGCCCCCGGGAGCGCTACTTTTCCCGCCTGATTCGCATGCATGTGAAGGGCCGCCTCAAGGTCACCGCGTACTCGGAGCGGATGATCCCGCTGGCGTATCTGAGCGATGTAGCGGCAACTCATATCCTGGCGATGGACTCGGGAGTTAGCGGCGAGCGATATATCGTCTGTGGGCAATCGGTGAGCCTGAAGGAGTTTCTATCAGTGCTCAGCGAGATATCTGGCGTTTCAGAACCCCGTTGGAATGTGCCGAAGTGGATAGTCAAAGCTGCGGTTGGGATCGGTAGGGCAACATCGCCGATCACCCGCAAACGGCCACCGCTGCGGATCAGTGATCTATCGACGCTTGGCCCAACTTACGATGGATCAAAGGCCGCTGCACAACTTGGGCTCAAGTACACATCGCTGGAGGACGGGCTCAGCGAGACGGTCGATTCGCTGAGGCGCTGAGCACGGCTATTTCCGTTTGCGCCTGAACAACTCAGGCCTGCCGAGGAATTTGAACGGCCCCGGCGCGGAGGCATCTTTCTTCCTGATCACATAAGTACCGGCAATCTTGTCGTGCCAACCCTGGCGATCTTTCGCGAACATGATCCAGATGATTCCGATCAGGAATGCGGCGATTGAGATCACTCGTCCCACCATCTCCCTTGGGATGGCCTGCGATACACCGGGGACTCGCCCGTCCTGATCAATCACGATGATCCCAGCCACCCATTTGCCGGGTGTTTGTCCCCAGAAGCCCGTCGGCAAGACCCAGTAGGCGAAAAATACGATGACGTTTTGTATAACCGTATCGTCATAGAACAAAACCCCTTCGGTGAAAGGGCGCACCACGACGACGAGGACGATAAGTATGAACCAGTCGACTATTGCTGCGTAAAGTCGAATCACGGGATGAACTGGCACCCGTGGATATATCTTTTCCGGGCGTTGTCCGGGTTCGATAATAGTGGTTGGGGCGGTGTTTTGCGGTGGGGAGGACTGCTCGTCCTTGCCGCCATCTTTTCCTGATCGGTTATTTCGTGGCATGTGTGTAGAAAATGATACTCACTTTTTTAAGTTCGGGCACTCGTTGACCAGCGGTGATCTTGGCTCGTAGGATTCCCTGCGCGGTCAAAACCCGATATACCCCCGGTATGCCCCAGATATACAAGTGAAAGGCTCGTCGAGCAGATATGAAACTTCAGGACAAAGTGGCCCTCATCACTGGCGGTGGATCTGGCATCGGCCGGGCTTCAGCGCTCCTGTTCGCACAAGAGGGAGCCGTTATTGCTATCTCGGATATCAATGAAGAAAGCGCCACGGAGACCGCTGAAATGGTCACTTCTGCCGGCGGATCGGCGCACGTAATTCAGGGCAACGTCGCAACCACGGAAGGCTCAAGAGCCATCGTAGGAGCCTGCATGACGCACTTCGGCAGGGTGGACATCCTGATCAACTCAGCAGGCGTCACAACCCGGCATGCCCCGGAAGATGCAACGTTTGATGAGGCGTGGGATTTCGTGATGAACATCAATCTCAGGGGCACTGTGATGATGTCCTGGTTTGCCACAGAGGAGATGAAGAAGACCGGCGGTGGAACAGTCGTGAACCTTTCTTCGATCTACGGCCTTGTCGGTCGCCCGGCAGCTATCACCAACGGATTCGATCCCTACACGCACTCAAAGGGTGCCATCATCCAGCTAACCCGGGAAGCGGGTGCTAAGTTCGCTCCGGATGGGATTCGCACCAACTGCCTCTGTCCGGGATTCGTCCACACGAACCTGACTCAAGGCGTTCGTGATAATCCAGAAATGCAGGCACTGTTGGAGTCACTCACGCCAATGGGCAGGTTTGGCGAGGCTGACGAGATCGCAAAAGCGGCGCTGTTCCTGGCTTCCGACGACTCCTCATACGTGACAGGTGCGGCACTATCCATTGATGGCGGCTACGTGGCCCAATAGGGCACACCAGCACCGAATTAGGGAAGACTCCAATGCCAATTGCTGATCTGGCGAGCGCCAGCATCTACTACGAACGCAGCGGCTCCGGGCCGACGCTGATCTTCGTCCACGGTGCCGGCGGAAATCACCGCTCATGGTGGCAGCAGATCCCGCACTTTGACTCGAACTTCGACTGCGTGGCGTTCGATCATCCCGGTTTCGGACAGTCGCGCTGGTCCGATGATGCAAACAGTGACGCCATCTACGGCGATGTTCTAATCGAACTGCTCGATCACCTGGAGATCGAGCGCGCGACGATCATTGCGCAGTCGATGGGTGGCTGGACTGCGATGGGCGTCCACGCCCGGCAGCCCGAGCGGCTTGTGTCACTGGTGCTTGCGTCTACCCCGTGCGGCGTAACCGCCCCAGGGATTCTGGAACCCCGAGCCAGCAATGCATCGATGCTGCAGGAGCAGCGAGATCGTTTTTCCACCGACCCAGACCATGCGTTCAATCCTGCGCTTGGAGAGCGTGCGCACCGGGAGAATCCTAAACTGCACGCGGCCTACGGTGAAATTGCCAACGATAACCCGGCAGGCGCAGCCGCTGATCGGTCGCGCTGGGGCGAGTTCGACCCCGCCATACCAGCGTCAATCGCCATCCCAACGCTACTGGTAAACGGCGATGAGGACAACATCGCTCCCTACGCGGCCATAAAGACTCTTGCCGATCTCATTCCGAATAGTCGACTCGAAATATTCAAGCAGTCGGGCCACTCGGGCTACTTCGAGCGCGCAGATGACTTCAACGAGCTTGTCAGTTCGTTTCTTGCTGAGCAAGGGTAGCGCTAGAGGAATCTCGAGGCGGCGAACTCAGGCGGAACTGAATCCCTATTTTCCATCACGCCGCCGCCAATCCACTCGGCAATGATGTGGGAGTAGAGGATGCCTTTACTGCCTGCACCGTTGGCAACGTACAGCCCATCATCAACCTCGCCCACTACGGGCAGGCCATCGGCTGACGTCGGCCGTAGACACGCCGTGTGCTGCTCAATGACGGCTGACTCAAGGGCAGGAGCAAGCTCTAGTGCACCCGCAAGAATGGACTCACGCGCCGATGCTGATGCCGTCTCGTCGAAGCCAGCTTCTTCGTCCGTTGTGCCTATCCACACGCGGCCGTCTGGCTTGCGAGCGATATATGGCCGGCCGTTGACCACCCGATGACTGAAATCATCGCAGGGGAACGCCAGACGAATAATTTCGCCCTTCACCGGGCGAATTGGCAAATTCGGAATACCCGCAATTTCGTTGTTTCCCGCCCACGGCCCCGAGCAGATGATCCTCACCGGCGCGCTGATCACTGAACCAGACTCCAGCATCACTTCGCCGGGCGTTGCGAGCGACACAACATTGCCACTGCGCATCACGCCGCCATGACGCTCAAACGCCGTTGCCAGCGCCAGAGTGATCTTGTAGCTATCGACTTCATAGTGACTGAGATGACGCACTCCACCAATGATATTTGGCGTTAGGTTAGGCTCCAATTCAAGTATGGATTCACCTGAAAGTCTCTCAACAGGTAAGCCTTCTGACTCCCACCAATCGGCGTTCTGATGGATATCTTTCAAACCAGCTGCCTTGGTGGAGACATCGATTGATCGTGATGGTCGAAACTCGGTATCGATATCTGATTCAGACTCGATTTCCGGATCCAACTGCTTGTGAAGTTCAATCGCTTTCTTGGCCACCGCCAGAGCTGGCCCCGGGATCCCGGGGCCAAAGGTCGCGTATAGCCCTCCGTAAGCATTTCCAGAGGCATGGCTGGCAATGCCGTCGCGCTCAATCAACTCAACTGACAGACCGGATTTCGCAAGGCGATAGGCGATGGCGCAACCGATAACTCCCCCACCGACTACAGCAACGTCACAAGTCGATGCTGCGCTCATTTGACCTGCCGCTGTACCACTTCGCCCGCCTGGAACACGTCTCGCACGTTCCAGAGCGCTGGCATGCCCTGCAGCGGGTCGCCGCCAGCTACCAGGATGTCAGCCTGCCGACCGACCTCCAGTGAGCCTGAGTCACCGTCCGCACCAATTGATGCCGCACTCCAGGCGGTGCCGGACAGCAGCGCATCTCCGTTCGAAAGACCCGCCTCGGTGAGCATCTCCATCTCGTATACAAACTCACCCGGCGCGTAGTGGCCCCATGGGGAGTCAGAACCAGCAACCATCTTCACGCCCTGACCGATCATCTCGCCAACGGCTTTGACTCTGGCGTCGAGTCCTCGGTACTGATCGTCCAGCGCCAACTGCTCGTCTTTGCTGAACGCTCCCTCTGACTTCCGGTCTTCTGTGGCCCTGATAGCGGCCCGGCGAACGTGCAGCGTGGGGTTGACCCAGGCATTCGCCTCGATGAGACGCTCGATCAGGTCCGGGCGCTCGACTGTCGTGCCGTCGGGCTCGTTGAACTCGCAGTGGATGATCATGTCTACTTCTGCATCCAGGCAGTTCTGCACGCCTTGAGCAGATGTGCAGTGCGCCGCAGTGAGCACACCGTGGTTGTGCGCCTCTTCCGTGATGGCCAGCAGCTCTGTGACCGTAAATGACGCGATGTTCGGGTCTGAAGTTCGCGTCGAGCCGCCGGTGGCCGTGATCTTGATGTAGTCGGCGCCTTCTTTGAGAAGCTGGCGAACCTCGGTCCGTGCTTCCCATGGGCCGTTCACTTCCGAACCCCAGTAGCCCATGTGCCCGCCTGTAATCGCCAGCGGGCGCCCGCAGATGACCATCTTGGGGCCAACGGCCAGTCCGCGCCGTATCCCTTCCTTCAGATTGATCGTGGTGCTTCCGGCCGAGCCGTTCTCCCGAATTGTGGTCACACCGGAATGGAGGATGGTGCGGGCGTTCTTGGCCGCCTGCAGGAGCAGGATCTGATGATCTTCCTTCGATATCTCATCACCGGGTGTTCCATCGCCGGGCGCACAGAGATGGGTGTGACAATCGACCAGTCCCGGAAGAATCGTCGCGTCACCGTAGTCAATTTCCCTGACCGATGCGCCATCTGGAGCGCTGACATCGGCCTGACGACCCATGGCGGCGATCTCATCACCAGAGATGAGCAGGGCAGCGCCATCGATAGTCGGCCCGTTCGACGCGTCGATGAGACGGTCGGCCTTGAGAAGGGTGTAATCGTGAGTCGGCTCGGCCATATCTGTCCCCTGATTAATCCCGCTTAGGCCGCCGAAGTTAACGCCGCGATGGAGCTGTGTCAATCATTACCCGTACAAATCGCGATTCTCACGGCACCTGCGGTAGCGGCGGGTCTAAGACCCGCTCCGGCGCGCGCACAGAGGCATCGCTCGATAAACGCTGTCTTCACGTCGAAGAGCGTGTCACGGACCCGCCGCTACCGAGAGAAAAGCGACTTAGACAGGCAGGCGCACCGTAAAACGCGTGCCAGTGCCATCCGCGTGTGCTGGAGACTCGGCGGTTACCGTTCCGCCGTGCGCTTCAACCAACTGCTTCACGATGGTCAATCCCAGCCCTGCACCGCCTGTGGTCCGATTGCGTGACACGTCAACCCGGTACAGACGATCGAACACGTGGCGAACATCCTCGGCCGGGATGCCACGTCCGGTATCGGTGACCGCCATGACGACATCACCGTTGTCTGTAGCGACTGATACGTCGATGCTCCCATGATCTGGCGTGTAGTTGATGGCATTCTCAACCAGATTGGCCAGAACTTGCCGCATGCGCGTCGTGTCCAGTTGGAGCGATGGCAGATTCGGCTCCTGGTACAGAGACAGGCCAATTCCATGCTCGGAAGCCCGCGGCTTGAACGAGTCGACCGTGAGGTCGGCCAGATCGCCGAGGTCGGTATCCAGCTTCTCCATGCTTATGGAGCCAGCCTCAACCATTGCGATGAGCCGCAAGTCTTCCACCAGCTGGTTCAAATGCAGCACCTGGCTGTGGAGGGAGTTGATCGTGTCGGTGTCCGGCTCCACTAGCCCGTCGTTTATCGCCTCAAGATAGCCCTGAAGGTTGGATAGGGGAGTGCGGAGTTCGTGCGCTACGTCTGCGGTCATCGTGCGCCGAATTGATTCGGCGTCTTCGAGTTGCGTTGCCATGTCGTTGAACGTGTGGCTCAACAGGCCAACTTCATCACGACTGCTGACTGGAACTCGCTGTGACAGTTCGCCACGACCCAGCGCACCGGCGGCGCGAGTGAGGGAGTGCACCGGTGCGAGGGCCTGGCGGGTGGTTAGTGAGATTACGAATACACCCGCAGCGGCTGCGGCCAGACCGGCCCACATGAGTGACTTGTTGAATGACGCGGCGAGCCGGGAGAGTTGTGGTTCAAACAGCTCTTCGGGGCTCTCAAGTTCTTCGATCAAGGCAGGGGGAGGGGAGCCGTCGCCCCTGGACGGGCGACCCAGACGACTTTCGGATGTCTGGGTACTAGCTTGCACGAAGCTGAAATCATCGCCATCAATCGCGCCATTGGCCACCACATAGGGGTTGGCGTTGAAAAGGTTGCGCGGGATGGGGAATGATGACTCAAACAGGATCTGCCCCCGAACACTACCGCCGATAATGATGGGCCTGCGCGTTACGGTGGGGCCGCTGAAGAAGGTCTCTATCCGTAACTCACCAGTTCCGTAGTTGTGAGACCCGGCAATCATTCGACCATGCTGATCGATCACTGCGATTTTCCAGCCGAATAGTTCAGCGGCGTTCTTGAGCGCCGGCTCTAAGAGAGTCATCTGCGGCTCTTCGTCGATCTCTTCGTACGCCTCTGCGACCACGTTCTCAAGACGAGAGACGCGAGCGGCCGCTGTGTCCTCTTCAAATCGGTTCAACTCTTGCTGTGTTGCGTACGACGCGTAAGCGCCAACTCCCGCGAGGGATAGCGCCAGCACGGAGATGAAGCCGATTACAAGGCGGAACTGAAGGCTGTGCAGGAACTTAGACATCACCGAAGCGGTAGCCGACTCCATAAATTGTGGAAATAAATCGTTGTCCGTCTGCCTCGCGCTCTATTTTGCGCCGCAGGTTGGATACGTGTGTGTCCAGCGTTCGGTCGAACCCTTCGAAGTCGTATCCAAACACACGCTCGATGATCCGCTCGCGAGGATGAACCTGACCGGGTGCGCGCATGAAGTGGACCAGCAAGTTGAACTCCGTTGGCGTCAACTTGACGGAGGTATCGCCAACCTTCACCACCCTGGCATCGACCTTGACGGTCAACTCACCGTAAGTGAGTACGTCCTGCTCTTCTTCAGCGGCACCAGAGGCCACAGAAGAGTCATCGGTGCGCCTCAATACGGCTCGAACACGTGCTGCGAGCTCGCGGGGACTGAACGGCTTCGTCATATAGTCGTCAGCGCCGTAATCCAGGCCCGAAAGCTTGTCTGCTTCATCGACCCTGGCTGTGAGCATGATCACGGGAACTTTGTTATCCTCCGCACGCAGTCGGCGGCAGATCTCCAGGCCATCCATGCCGGGCAGCATGATGTCCAGGACCATCAGGTCAGGATCGGTATCCTGCGCCAGCTTCAGCCCCTCAGTTCCGTTGTGGGTCACCGTCACATCGTGGCCATCACGGGCCAGGTAGAGGCGTGATATCTCTGCGGCATGCTCATCATCTTCAACGATGAGGATGGACTTTCCGGAGACTACAGTCGTTCCAGATGGGCCAGTTGTAGCCCCAGATGTAGAAGTCATCAGATTAGCTCCGTACCGTGCTCTTATGCCGCCCGATCAAGAATCGGGGTACCGGTTGAATCATCGTCATCGTGTTCAGCAGGAGGGTCGCCGAATTCGAAGTGGAACGGGTCGCCATCGCCAAAATTGAACTCAAACCGACCGTTGCCGTCGAACTCACCTAGCTGCTCTTCAATCCGTTCGCGAAGCTCCTCAGGTGAGAGGCCGCGTAGTTCACCGAGATCTGGCAAATGAGGGAACTCGCCACCACTGAACTCGAATCGGAACGGGTGATCGCTATCGCCAAACCGAGGGAACTCAAACTCGAACGAGTCATTGTCGCCGCCGAACCCTTCAAAGCCGGGTATCTTCTCCATCAGCTTCGGGATTGTGCGCAGTCCGCCAGAGTCACCTTCAAAGAAATACTTTTCTATCGATGGAAGACCAAATCGGAGGGCACCGGGCATCAGCCCGTCAACGGCCTCGGGTCGGCCCTCCCACCACTCTCGCAGTTCGATCGCCTGCGCTTCATCAATGATGCCCGCCTCGACCAGACCATCCGCCGTTGGCGGCAAACGGTCTTCGTCGTCGGCTGCGCGATCGGTCTGGATGCGCAGGAATTCAATCGCCTCGGCAACACCAAGGTCCAGTAGAGATTCAGGGAACTCGTCGAGCCACGTGTTGATCGTCTCGCGATCTTCTTCAGACACGTCGCCGTGGATCAGTGCGCCCGTGATAAGTGGTTTACCGATGCGGATCACGCTGCGAAATGTTGGACCTTCACCGTCGAGCAGTTCTCGGAGGGTGGCTGCGCTGATGGTTCCAATCGACTCCGGAATGGTGTCGAGCCATTCCTCAATCTCAGCCTGCTCTTCATCACTCAATTTGCCGCTTGCGACGAGGTCAGCCAGAAGCGAGTCGACTTTTTCGTCGGCCAGTTCAGCGCCAGCCTGCTCGAAAGCGTCTTTCAGGTCGGTTGGGTCGATGCCAAGTAGCTCCGCCGTGCGTTCAAAGAGCCTGTCTTTACCGCTGTCGCCACTGCCAGTGAGTGCCTGGGCAGCAACAACGCCACCAGACACGGACGCGACGATAACCACAAGCAGTGGAATGAAAATCATCCTGCGGCGAAGGGTCTGGATCATCTGGGGAGCCTCTCGGAACTCTGACCTATCAATGAGTGTACCCCCATGTTCTATCGGCTCAATCTCAAGGAAATGTCAAAGATTTCTTTAGAAACCTTAATAGGGGATACGGCTCTGATCTCTTGAAGGTTGGCCTAGATCTCTTCCGGGCACCAGGGCAGACGTTCCGTTCGGAACATTGAGTCCGCCAATGCGAGTTGCTCGTTGGAAGACGATTCTGCGCGAAGAGCCGCCACCAGCGTGCTGAACGAAACGCCGCCCATGTAGGCCGCGCTCAGGGCATCTGCTCTCAAAGTGGCATCGGGATTCGCATCGACTTCAGTAACGGTGGCTACACCTGCCTCAACAGACAGCCGGTAAGTGCCATCGTTCCATGGGCAGAACTCATCATTTACCCTGATCGTGAGTTCCCCATCCGACGAATATGTTCTTTCCCCAAGCGCTGCCTTCACATCAACCAGTCGAAGCCACATGCCGTCCAATTCAACGCGGCGAAGCCTTCGGGAATCGTTGACGCGCCACTGCAGCGGGTCATCTGGCGTCATGTTCCAGTATGAGATCGTCTGCACAAGGTCGATGCCAAACAAGTAGCGCCATAGGCTTTTGTGAGCATCGTCGGTGGTCCAGATTAGCTCTTCAACTGCAAGTTCCATCTCATCTGGCTCGATGCGATAGACCACGTAGCCTTCGGGTACACCGTTGTTGAAGTAGACCACCCACATGCGATCAGATCCGCCATGTCGTTCATGCTCCGGGGAGGCGATGGTGAAGTCCCACCAGTTCTCCCGCCGCTCCAACATCCCAGCCCACGATTTACGCGCCGTATCCCACACGTGCTGCATGTGCGGACGTGCTTCTTTTCCGGACATCATCCTGACGGTTCCAAGCGCGTCGGTCTCCCCGCGACGGAACTTAGCGTCAACCTTCTCAATCGACGTATTCTGCGTTGTCGTCGCCACTCCAAAGCCAAAACGACCGTAGATCAGCGCTTCGGACGCCCAGAGCATCGAGAACGTCTCACCACGCTCTCTGGACTGTGCAAGCTGATTGGTCATCATTGACGTGAGAATGCCGCGCCTGCGGTGTGAAGGCTTCACGGTGACATACGCGATGCCGCTGCATGTGCCATTTCCACCGCCGGGAAGCGAGATGGGCAACGTTTGGGCGCCAATGGTGCCAACGATCTGTGCACCATCGAACACGGCGAACGACCTGTCGCACTCCATGATGCGGGTTTCCGCCTCAATGCGACTATCCGGCGTGGAGTTTCCAAACCCAAGGTCTATTGCCTGAACAAAGGTAGGAATTTCAGGCTCTGTGATCGCTCTGAGCGTCAGGCCGTCTGGGAGAGTTGCCATTTAGAAGTCCACCACATTCCACGGAGCCTTTTGCGTCACGAACATGGCATCAGCCTTGCTGAGCGAGCCGACAGCGTTCTCATCAATCAGTCCTGAGCGACCAAGAACGCTCGGCCGGGTTCCGCCAAACGTAATTGAGCCAAGAATCGCCACGTTCATCGTGAGTTCAGGTGACTTATCAGTAGGTACGCATGTAGCACCATCCCCGGAACCGGAGAGCAAGTATGTCCCTGCCGCATAGCCGCCTGACTCATCAATCACCTTGATCGACAGGTCTCCAGTTGCGGAATACGCTCTCGATTCGAGCACCGTTGGAACATCAAGAATTCTTGACCAGATGCAGTCCTGCGGAATGCGTTCAAGCGCTCGAGTGTCTTGGAGCATCCACGGCAGAGCATCATCCACTGGTCGATCGCCAACTTGTATCTCACCGACAAGGTCAATTCCGAAGCAGTAGTTCCAGAGGGCAAGTTCAGCGTCTCGGTCAACGCCCACCAGTTCAATAATCCTCATGTTGTCGCGTCCATCGCCCGTCCGGCGATAGTTCACGTAACCCTCAGGTGAGTCGTTCACATAGTAAATCCCGGTGTGGAGCTCACTGTCGTCATTTCGGTCCCACTCAGGATCGATGCCGAGCCATTTCCACTCATTGGAACTCCGAATGATCCAGCCAGGACGAGTTGAGGCGACCTTTTCAAACACCTCTCGGGCGTCGGATATTCCGTCCTTGGCAGACTTATACCGCATCTCGCCGGCCGGTTTTGACGTGATGGCGAGCGCCGTCCGGTTACGAGAAATCTTGTAGCGCTCCCTGAACAGCGCTACGCCGTAGCCGAACCGGCCGTAGATAGCTGGCTCGGAGGCATAGAGCGATGCCATCGCATGTCCGCGCTCAACTGCCTCCGCCATCGCTGCGGGCATCATCTTTGACAAAATGCCGCGCCGACGATGGGTTGGGGACACAGTCACCATTGTGATCCCGGCGGTTGAAATTCTGGCTTTTGAATTGACGGTCTCGTAGTCAATGTACGCCAACGATCCGACGATCTGATCGCCATCGAATGCAGCGAATGGGTAAGTCGCTTCCACGATGTTAGTGAAGTGCGCTAGTTGCTCATCCAGAAACGTGCCTGCTCCACCAAAACCAATACTGATTGCCCTGCTGAATGCCGGCAACTGGTCTGGCGATGGACGTCTGATTTCGATCTTTTGTTTGTTCATAATTAAAAGTAGATGTGAGGCCATGGGGCCACGTTTGATTCAAATAGTCGTTGCAAGCGGGCGACGCCATCGCCAGCATGATCCTCAATCTGACCAGCGGCAAACATGGAATAAGCACTCACGCCGCCAAGATAGAGCGAGCCAAGGTCTTCAACCCTCAGAGTTACCTCTGGAGCGCCCGGAGTTGGGCTGCAGACCGCTCCTTCATCGCCAGAGTCCAGCAGATGAGTGCCGTTGTTCCACGGGCACGATTCATCAATCACGCCGATCGCGATAGTATCCTCAACGCCATAGAGCGCTGCGCTCAGCGCCTCATCGACGTCAACCAATCTCAATGAGATGCCATCCGAAATCGTGCGGGTGACTGCCCGTCGATCTTTCAGCCACCAATGGAGTGGTTCATCCGGCGGACGCCTTACCTCTAGTTTTCTAGTGAGATCAATATCCAGAAAGTACCGCCACAACCGCGCAGAGGCGCGGATAGTGGCCGCGACCATATCGTTGATCTTGACGGTTCCGCTTGGGTTTCCGCTGGCCCAATCGTTTTCAACTTGATATGACGCGAAGCCCTCGCAACGGCCATCAAAGTAACAGCCCACCTGCAGTGTCTTTAGTTGCTGGCCTGGTGGGGATATTTTTCCTCTCAGTTCTCTGATCCAGAACGGGTCGGAGCGCGTGATAATTCCTGGCGTCAGATGCATGGCTTGAGTGTGAACTGGCGTGAACTCTTTGATGGCATCTTCCCAATCGACGAACCTCATATCCCCTTCCGCGCCAACGCCATCATGGAAATCTGAACGAGTGGTGTCGATCTCCAGATCCTCGTTCCACGTCGCAACACCCCAGCCGAATCGACCGTAGATTGGCGCCTCCATGGCGAATAGCGCTGCGAGCGACTCACCCCGCTCCCGGTAGTCCGCAAGCTGGCGCGTAACCATGCCACGCATGATTCCCTGTCGCCGATGCGTTGGGCGCACCGCAACCCAGCTCAGACCGCCGCAAGGCAGGATAGCGCCGCCGGGCACGGACATGGAGTGCGAATACGACATCGATTGCCCAACCAGTTGATCGCCATCAAACGCGACAACAGAGCGATCAAACTCCCAGGCGTTCTTGCCCCAGTACTCCGCCCATTCGGGGATCGGCAGAGTTCCCTCCGCCACGCGGTTGAGTTCGTCAGCCAGCGGATGCTCTTCTGGCTTCAGTTTTCGATATTCAAGACTCATTCAGCTCTCATTAACCTCAAATTTGGGGCTCAATAGCCGGACACCATGGCATGGACGACCAGCCAAACATGCTATCTGCGGTGGCTACCGCTGAGGATGTGTTCCCAGCGATGCGACCCGATGCAGCAAGGACAGATGGTTTCACACCGCCAAGGTAAATTGCACCAAGGTCTTCCACCGTCATGGTCAGGTCTGGAAGTTCCGTGCTGGAAGTGCAGGTCGCTCCAAGTGGGCCGCCTTCCAACCGGAATGTACCGGCACCCCAGCCACCCCACTCGTCAATCACCTCAATAGTTAGCCCGCCATCATGTGCATAGCGTCTCGCCTCCAGCGCGGCGGGGACATCGAGAATGCGATTCCATACGCTATCGATGGACAGTCGTTCGAGACGTCTCGGGTTGCGAAGTAGCCACGGTAATGGGTCATCAATCGGACGGTTGCCCGCGGTGATGGATTCGATCACATCGATGCCGAACAGATATTCCCACAACGCCCGATGCGCCGCTGGCGTTGTAGTGACCATCTCCTCCACGACCAGCGTCTTCTTCGGAATCCAATTCTGCCAGTTGCCTGAGCTGTTGTAGATCACATAGCCCAGCGTTTCGCCAGCTTCCTGGTAGGCGGCAATCAACATCTTCTTGATCTCGACAGGCCAGAAGCGGAGATCCCAGTAGGTCTGATCTCTCTCATAGGTTCCAAGGCGAGTGCGAGGCGCCAACGCATATGCACTGGGAATGACTTGTTTTGCGGTTTCAAGATCAACCAGCACTACCTCACCGGGGATGTCATATTCATCACGGAAAACAGCGTGCGGCTGCTGAATCTTGAAGCGCTCAAAGTGCGAAGCAATGCCGTAGCCGAACCGCCCATAGATAGAACTCTCAGAAGCGTGCAGCGTGGCGGTTGGTTCGCCGATCTCTTTGACCTGATCCATGTGCTGCCGCATCATCTCGGTCAGGATGCCACGTCGTCGGTGAGTGGGGCGCGTCGTTACGAATGAGAGGCCCGCTGAGTTGAGTTTGCCGCCGGGCACGGTCATTGGTGTTGGGAAGCTGCACAGTGTGCCAACGATCTGAGATCCATCAAACGCTGCCACAGATCGCTCCGGCTCGAACACGGGTCCGAACCGATCAAACGCATCCTCCTGACCGGCGCCCGTGTCTGTATACGCCGTAATTTCGGCGCGCAGAAAGTCTGGGAACTCTTCCTGTGTGACGGCGCGGTATGTAACTGGTCTCATCTGGTCATCCTGAAGCGCCGTGATGCGGCGCGGGTTACTCGACGTCTACGCGGGGCGGCGGGTTCAACACCGGGTGGAGAGCCAAAAGTCGCGACTTCTTGCCCGTCGGGTTGAATATGCCGTGTCGAATCGTTGGCTCGCAGAGGAACAGATCGCCCGCTTTAAGCGTGATGCTGTCCTTCTTATCGTAGACCGCGCCAAGCTCGCCTTCGATGCAGAACATCGACTCTTCGTGTGCCGGGTGGAAGTGATTAGGAGCTATCGCACCGGGGTTAAACGTGAGCTCTGAGAAATATGAAGACTCTGCACCAAGGAAATCGCCAACCATGTCATATCGTGACACGCCAGGCATGAACTCAAATGGCTTCACCTTGTCCCGGAAAAACACGCCAACGTCTGGTGCGCCGTCAATCCACTCTGGTTCAGTCGCCACTTCTCGCTCAGGTGAAGGGGAGGGGTACATAACGATGAAGCGCGCAGGCGTTTCGCCTACGTTCGCAAGCCCGTGACCGAGGCCACGACGAGCAACGATACAGTCACCGGCCTTCGCTCGGAACCTGTGACCATCCAGCCTGAACTCAACCTCGCCAGAAGCAACGTAGATGTTCTCTTCGGTATTGGGATGAATGTGGTAGACCGACGTAACGCCAGGATCCAACGTGAGATCGCCAACCGTCATCATCTTTGAGCCGTGCTCACCGCCCATCATGTCGTACATGTTGGTGCCGGGCATGGGAGATACTTGCGGCTGGTGGCTACGTCGTCGAATTGGCATTGGAGATCCTGGTTTGCTCGAAATAAAGTTGGCGTGAAGAAGAACCTTATCATCGCGCAGCTAGGGAGCGAGCAACGCCTCTCCCTAGCTGACTGCTGCGGCGAATTCTTCATCATGTGTCGCCTCTGACATTGGCATCGGTGGCTCAGGGTGATCCGGCGGCGGAATTAGTTCCAATTGCCAGTATCCAATGTCCACCCACCGCCCTGATTTGAAGCCAACGTTTTTTGGGTCCCGATGTACTTTGAACCGAAAGACTCGAACATTCGGACGCTTGCAGGATTGGGCAGGGCAATCGCACCGAAGACCTGAACGAATCTCTGGACACGGAGCGCAGCAAGCATCGAACTCACCAATGCCCTGCCAATATGGACTCAGCGATAACCATCTGCCAGGTATGTGCTCAATTCAACCGCCCAACGATACGCTGCGCGTTCCTTGAATCTGCGGGCATAGCAGTAGCCCACGATGGCGCCGTCAATCTCACAGACGAGCCACGGAGCAAACAGAAGCGTGTCTTTGATTCGCGCTGCGATCTCGGCCTCACTTGGAACCACTTCTTCGAACGAGATCATCGTGTCTCGCACGATGGGACCGTAGATGTCGACAATGGCCGCCGCGTCAGAAATTCCAGCAAGGCGTATTAGGACAGTCGATGACTTTTCCATGGTGTCACTAATCTTCAACCCTCATACCGGGTTTTGTAACGATTGCCAACAGTAACCCAACCAGCGTGAAACCTGTCACAGTGAAGTATGCAATCTTCCAGCCGTCTATGAACGCTTGCGAGGCCCCCACAACGGTGTCGATTTCGTTGAGCGGAATATCAAACCCCTGTGAGGTCATCACGCCCACCACAATAGCGGCCGCAATAGCCTGACCCACCACATTGCCAACGTTTCGGGCCAGATTTGTCAGCGCTCCCACCACGCCAAACTGAGCGCTTGAAACGGCATTCAGAATCACCGTGTTGTTCGGCACACTCCACATTCCCATTGCCAATCCATTGATGAAAAGTACAAGCATCACAATCCAGAATGGCGTATCTGCGTCCATGAAAGCGAAATATGCCGCAGTGGCGAATAACGCCACGAAACCGAGAATTGTGAAGGGGCGTGCGCCAAATCTATCGGAAAGCCTTCCACCGCTCTGTGCTGCGATTCCCATTCCCATGGACGCCAGGAACAGGATTCCACCGGTCGCGCCTTCGCCCAATCCTCGGAAGCTAATCAAGTACACAGGCATCATGAATCGGGTAGCGGTAGTACCCATGAAACCAATGAGTCGTGTGCTCACCGCCATGGTGAACACGGTGTTCTTGAACATCCGAAGCTCAAGCATTGGTGCCGGGTTGCCAAGCTCCCACTTGATGAATCCAGCCATAAGTACAGCGAATCCAATGAACCCACCAATGATCAGCGGAGATAGCCAGCCCACTCCAAGCGGATTGTTGATCGTCAGTACCAGCAACACCACAGCGGAGGCGGAGAGGAACGCCCCCAGCCAGTCGTAAGGAGGCCGCTGCTCCTGCGTTCGTTGGCTCACTCGATCCTCGTCCAATACGACGAGACCGACGACAAACGCGATGGCAATTGGGATCGAGATCATGATGAAAAGTGATTGCCACGGAAACCACTGCAGCAGAAGTCCGGCGACTACCGGTCCTGTGGCCCCACCCAGTGCAACCGCGGTGGTCTGACTGCCAATCGCCTTCCCTCGTTCGTTAGCGGGAAACACGGACACAACCATCGCAGTCCCAACGGACTGGCCCATCGCGTTGCCTACGGCCATGACCACTCTCGCCACAATCAGTATGCCGAACGTTGGCGCCGCGGCCGCAAACAGCGCACCACCGCCAAACAGCGACAGGCCAATGAGATGAATACGCTTCCGGCCAATGATGTCCGCAACACGCCCCATCGGCAGCATGATGGCGCTGATAGTTAGCGCCTGAGCGATCACTACCCATGAGACCGCTCCAAGGCTGACACCAAAGTCATCTGCGATGGCAGACAGCGCAACGAACACCATGGACATGCTCATCACCATCGTGACGAACGAAACTCCAATGGCGGCGAACGCCTTCCATTTGTAGTCACTGGGGTCGTCTTCAGGATCCCACACGACGGGCGTTGATGAAGGAGCGTCGCTCAACGGCGCCCGGCTACATGGCAGGGCGAGAGCCCGGCTTCATGAGACCAGGGTCCGGCTTCATGAGACCAGGGTCCGGCTTCATGAGACCAGGGTCCGGCTTCATGAGAAATGTGTTGGTCCACTAGCATTTTCCGATTCTACTCGTCGGGCGCAACCGCCTGCGGTTTGGTGATCCATGCTAGCGCTCCACCGATCAGAGAGAAGGCCACAACGCCCACGTAGGCAACTTTCCATCCATTGAGGAACGCGACACCTGCACCCGGCGTATCGGCGATCTCACTCAGCGGGATATCGAACCCCTCGGCGGCCATAATTCCCACTATGATCGCTGATGCCAGGGCCTGTCCCGTCACATTGCCAATATTGCGCGTCAGGTTGGTCAACGCGCTGGTGATCCCAAGTCTGGAACGCGGCACCGTTCCCATGATTATTGAGTTGTTTGGAACGTTCCACGTCCCCATGCCAAGGCCGTTCCCCAACATGATCACCATGATTAGCCAGATTGGCGTCTCTCCATCGATAAACGCAAACGCGAGCGCAGTAACGAGAATGACACCGAATCCGGCGACCGCGAATCTGCGTGGTCCATACCTGTCCGCCCATCGCCCACTCATTTGCGCCGATACAGCCATACCCAGTGCACTCATGAACAGCACTATTCCGGCAATTCCCTCGCTCAAGTCACGGAAGCTGATCAGGAAAATAGGCATCATGAAGAAGGTGGCCGTAGTGCCCATGAAGCCAATCCAACGCGTTGCCACCGCCAACCTGAAGATCCGGTCTTGAAACATCCGCAGGTCAATCATCGGTGAAGGGTTGCGCAACTCCCAGAAGATGAACAGCACTAGAAGAACAACTCCCAAGATGCCTCCAGCGAAGAGCATGGGCGATAGCCAGTCCACCGCGAATGGGTTGTTGATCGTAACGACGAGGACGATCACCGCTAGCCCCGAGAGAAGCGCACCAATCATGTCGAATTTCGGGCGCTTTCCTTGCGTTTGTTGGCTTACCCGAGCTTCATCCAGGATGAAGTAGCCCCAAACAAATGCAATGGATGTCATGACTGCCATCACATAGAACAGGGATTGCCAGGCGAAGAACTGCAGCAATATCCCGCCGACAATTGGCCCGGCAGCGGATCCAACAGCGACCGCAGTTGTCTGGCTGCCAATCGCCTTTCCCCGCTCATGAGTTGGGAACACAGAGATGACCATCGCAGTTCCAACTGCCTGCCCCGCCGAGCTGCCAACCGCCATGACGATTCGAGCCACAATCAATATGCCGAGGGTTGGCGATAGCGCTGCGAATATGGCCCCACCAATGAAGATCAACTGGCCAATCAGATGGAATCGCTTGCGGCCAATGATGTCGGCCACGCGTCCGAGAGGCAGCATGATGGCGCTGATGGTCAGCGACTGCGAAACCACAACCCAGGTGACCGCTCGGAGAGTGACGCCAAAGTCATCCGCAATTGCAGACAGCGAAACAAACACGATGGAAAAGCTCATCACCATCGTGAACATAGAAAGGCCTATCGCAGTGAAGGCTTTCCATTTGTAATTCTTGTCTGACTCCGTATCCGGATCCCAGACAACCGGGGGCGTATTGGCGGTCTCACTCACAGAGAGCGGGCCTCATTTGGGGGGTGAATGTCCGGTCGCATCCGCAGATGGTACTCCCGCGCCATCGCTATTTCGAATCCGCGGCGCTTTCACTCTCGCCATCACCGGGCCGAGTCATGATTGCTGCGATGGTGGCCAGTACCCCCACTGCCACGACAACCAGGTAAGCGATTCTCCAGCCATCGATAAACGCATCTGACGCGCCAGGAGTTGATTTGATTTCACTGAGAGGGATATCGAAACCCGCGTTCACCATCACACCCACCACCACGGCGGCGACAACGGCCTGACCAACAACGCTGCCTACGTTCCGAACCAGGTTCACGAATGCGCTGACCACCCCGTAAGCCGAACGTGGTACCGACCCCATGGTTGCGCTGTTGTTGGGCACGTTCCAGATGCCTATTCCCATACCATTGGCAAACAACACCAGCATGATCACGCATACAGGAGTGGTGCGGGTGAAAAACGAGAAACCAATGGACGTGAACAGCAGCAGCACAAAGCCAAGCACTGTCAGCCACCGGTGTCCGAACTTATCGGAAAGCCTCCCGCTCAGCTGCGCTGCAATTCCCAATCCCAACGCACCAACAAACAGGATGCCGCCTGTTTTGCCTTCACTCATTTCCCTGAAACTCAGCAGATAGATCGGCATCATGAAGAACGTGGCCGTCACCGTCATGAATCCCAGATAGCGCGCTGCTATGGCGTACTTGAACACCGTGATCTTGAATAGCCGCAGATCAAGCATTGGAGCGGGAGTACGCAACTCCCACTTCACAAACCAGACAAATATCCCCACCGTCAGCACCGCTCCACCAATGATCAGTGGCGATAGCCAGCCAACTGCAAGCGGATTGTTGATGGTCAAGACCAGCACGATCATGCCTGTGGCCGAAAGGACCGCACCAAGCCAGTCGTAGCGCGGTCGATCTGCACCGGTTTGACCGAGCCGATGCGCTTATCGTCGAGAATGAAGTATCCCCATATGAATGCGATGGTAATGGGAATCGCCATAAAGACGAAAAGCGACCGCCACGAAAATATCTGCAGCAACAATCCAGCAGCTATAGGCCCCGCCGCGCTGCCTACCGCAACCGCAGTGGTCTGACCGCCGAGACCCTTTCCCCGTTCACTGGTCGGAAATACCGAGATGATGATCGCCGTTCCCACCGCCTGGCCCATGGAGTTCCCAACCGCCATCACAATTCGAGCCACGATGAGAATCGGCAGGGTAGGGGAGAGCGCCGCAAAGATCGCACCGCCACCAAACAGAGCCATCCCCACCAGGTGGAACTTCTTCCGACCAACAATGTCTGCCACACGCCCCAGCGGCAGCATCAACGCGGCAATGGTGAGCGATTGCGCGATCACAACCCACGATACCGCCCGCAGCGTCACGCCAAAGTCATCCGCAATCGAAGATAGCGCCAGGAAAACGATGGAGAAGCTCATCACCATCGTGACCAGAGCTATTCCAGCAGCGGAAAACGCCATCCACTTGTAGTTATCGTCAGGGTTGGCGTCAGGATCCCAGACAACTTCAGTAGACGCTGGCTTATCGCTCATCAGTGATCCCCACGCCCCACCACATCAACCAATCCACGCGAGGAAAGGTTCCCTGAGGAAACTCGAAGGGCACCTTTCCGGCTTTACACGCCCACCCCACATACGCCACTCAACCGACATCACACCCGCTCGCCCGTTCGGATCCCCCAGCGCCTCGCGCTCAATGCCAGTGCGGCAGGCACCTACCCCCAGTCTTTTGTTTTTAGCGTTGGCGTGCCTGACTCAATCGGCTTCAGATCCTTCACCACCACGTTGATCGTGCCTTCACGATGCGAAACCGTACCGTGCGCCAGCAGCACCGGCGCACGGGCAATGCGCTTCAGCCGCTGCCACGTCGTAGGCCAGATCACCAGCGGCGAATGGCCAAACTCATCCTCCAGCGTCATGAACACAGCCTTCGCAAGCGGCATCTGTCGACGAATCACAATGCCACCAACCCACACATCCGTGCCGTCCGGCAGGTCGCGGACCTTGTCTGATCGCACCATGTAGGGCGGCAGGCGAGGGCGGAGCTTCGCCATCAGATGCCCCTTCGGATAGACGCCCATCGTGCGGTACTCGCCAACCATCACCTCAAACGGCGACTGCCCCGGCAGATCGACCATGTCCTGATCCACCGGCATATCGAATCCAAGCTGACTGCCAATGGGCCGATACCGCAGGCCAATCTCCCAGCGCGTCGAGCGGCGGTCCTCGTCCAGCGAATCGAAGAACCCGGCGTCTGCGAGATTATCGAGCGCCTCATGCTGGATACCGGCGCGCATCATGAAGTCTGAGATCGACTCAAACTCGCCGAATCGCCTTCGCGTAGCCAGAATCGCCTGCGACGTAGCCTTCTGGACTCGCCGCACATGCCGAACGCCAAGGCGCAGGTTGCCGCTCTCCACGACCGCCTTCTCATCACTCCGATTCACGTCCGGGTTTAGCACTTCTACACCGTGCCGTCGTGCATCCTCTTTAAGCGTCTCAAGGTTGTAGAAGCCCATTGGCTGCTGGTTGAAGAGGCCAACGAAGAACTCCAACGGGTAGTAGTACTTGAGCCACGCCGCCTGGAACGCCGTCACGCCAAAGGCAAATGCGTGCGCCTCCGGGAACTGGAACTCACCATGGAACTTCAGGAATATCTTCTCGGCCGCCTCAATCGGAACGCCCTTTGCCATCGCCCCGGAGATGAACTTTTCATGCCACATCGGCACAAGCTGATCAGCGTTCCGACGACTGAACGCTCGACGCATGCGGTCGGCCTCCGCCGCGCTCATACCCGCAACGTACTTGCCAAGCTCCATGAGCTGGTCCTGGTAGAGCACAACACCCAGCGTGCGCTCCAGCGCCTCACGCTCAAGTGGATGGTCGTACTGCCAGTCTGTCTCCTGCCCCGTATGACGCCGGATGAGGGTTGAGACGCCGTTGTTCACGCCAACACCAGGGCGAACCGCGCCAACCTCCCACGCCATCTCCTTGAGGTCTTTAGGGCGAATGCGAGGAGTCGTCTGCATCTGCGCAGCAGACTCCACTTGGAAGACGCCAATCGTGTCAGCCTCGTGAATCGACTTATAGACCTTCTGGTCGGCGAAATCGATGAGCGAAAGGTCCACGCGCTCCTCACGATGCACCTCAATCAGCTTGATCGCCTCGTTCATCTGCGACAGCGCACCAAGTGCCAGGAAGTCGATCTTCACGAAGCCGGCATCGTCGATGCTGTCCTTATCCCACTGGCAGATGAACCGACCCTCCATAGCGCTGCGTTGCAACGGCACTGTCTCGGCCAGCGACCGTGCGCTCAGCACCATGCCACCAGGATGCTGCGCCAGATACTTCGGGAAGCCCTTGAGTTGTTGCGAAAGCTCCACGAGATCACGCCACTGCTGCGAATTTGCGCGATCCCTGAACTCCGGAAGCTCTTGAAGCTCCTGGCCGAGCTGACTCACCCGCGCGTGGCCGTCGATGCGCTTTGTGAGCTTGTCCAGGTCCTCCCCCGGCATGCCCAGCGCCTTGCCCAGATCACGAATGCAGCCCTTGATGCGGTACGTGGAGATCATGCCCGTCAGCACCGCCCGATCGTAGCCCCAGCGCTCATGCACCCGCAGGATCAACTGCTCTCGTATATCCCGTGGGAAGTCGAGATCGATATCAGGCACAGAGCCAAGCTCTTCTGAGAGAAAACGATCCAGTTTGAGATCAAACTCCAGCGGATCGATGTGCGATAGACCAATCAGATACCCAACCAGCATCGATACCGACGAGCCACGCCCTCGACCCGGCGGATTCACTTCCAGCGGCAATCCCGGCTCCACCAAACCAAGCTCCTCCTGCACCTCGCGGGCAATCTTGATGATGTCGTAGTACTGGAGCATGAAGCCGCAGAGGTCGTGCATGCTCAGCAGCCGAATCTCCTCATCCAACCGCTCTTTGACCGCTCGAGTCACCTCGCCATACCGCCTGATCGCCGCCTCCTCGCACAGCTGACGCAGCCACGTTGCCGACGTGTGGCCGTCAGGCGTGTCATAGTCAGGGAACTCGTAAATCGCATCCGTCGTGAGTTCCAGATCGCACCGCTCAGCAATGCGCACCGTGTTTGAGATAGCTTCCGGGTACTCAGTGAACAGCGCCGCCATCTCGTCCGGGTACTTCAGATAGAACTGATCATTAGGCCGCCGCTCCCGATGCGACTCCTCCATCGACTTGTTGTGCTGTATCGCAACCAGCGCATCGTTCAACCGACTCCGAGACACGTCGTGATAGTGAGCGTTATTCGTCGCCACCACACCCACGCCAACCTCCGCTGCGATGTTGGCCATGAGGCGATTACGGAGCGTGTCATCCTTCACCAGATTCTGCTGCAACTCCAGGAAGAAATTCTCAGACCCAAACCAGTCCCGATACTGCCGAGCCAACTGAGTGGCCCGTTCGATCTTGCCCTGTAGCACCAGTGTGGATATCTCACCGTCACGGCAGCCCGACAGGCAGATAACACCCTCAGCGTGCTCAGCCAGCAGGGCAAGGTCCAACTCCGGGACTTTCCGGTCCTCAGCATCAATGTGGGCATGTGTAGTGAGGCGAGAGATGTTCTTGTACCCCTCAGCAGTCTCCGCCAGCAGCGTCAGGTGATGGCCACCCATCAGCGTTACCTCAACACCGGTAATCGCCTTGATCCCAACATCACGAGCCGCCTGCGCGAACTCCATCGCACCGCACAGATTGTCGTGATCAGTAATCGCCAGCGCCCGATACCCCAACTCCTGCGCCCGCTTCAGCAACTCCTGAGTATCCGAAGCCCCCTCCTGGAACGAGTAGTTGGAGTGGCAGTGAAGCTCCGCATAGGACGTATTCGGAGCGGCGTAAGCAGCGCTCTCTTCCTCCGCCCGACTACTGCGCTCAATCGACCCCGGATACATATTCCGATCGAGCATAGGAGAGCCCAGAACTTCACGCGCGTTACCAAGAAGGTCTGAGAACCCGCCGCTGCTTCGATGTTGTTTTTTGCGTATTAGCATTTGTATGTTTGGGTGATTGGTTTCGAAGTGGTTTAATCTCCATCAAGACGAAGCGAAACGACTGTCACCCTGAGGAGGGCGGCTCCGCGACCGACGTGAGGGCTTCTGCCAGCTTCGAACGCCGATCAAGGTCCTCAACTAGCGCAGTTTTCGTCTTCAAACTCATATCAGTACGAAATGCCGGGAACAAATCCTCCCAACTAGGGTTCACTGATTCGACCAGCGCTAACTTCCTTGATCGGCGCCACTTCTTGATCTGACGCTCGCGCGTTACCGCCGCATAGGCATCCTCAATCGCCTCGAAGTACACCAGCCGCTTGATATTGCGGTCGAGTGTGTAGCCAGGGATCAATCCCTCGCGATGTTTGATCATCCGGCCATACAGATCCGATGTCATACCGACATATGTCGAACCTGAGCGGTTAGCCAGGATGTAAACGCAGAATGTCTTGTTCTGTTTCATGTAGCGGAGTCCTTTTCGCATTGAATCCGCGATCCATGGCCAGGGAGCTTCGCATCGAAACGACTGGCACCCTGAGAGGGGCGGCTCCGCACCCGACGTGAGGGAGTTTGCCAGCTTCGAACGCCGCAATGGTCATTTAGCTTCAAACACTCCATCCTCAAACTCCTCCTTGCCGAATCGGTACCCATCCAGCTGTATCGTCGATGCATAGCGACGAGGTAGAACCGGACCGGTTGGCTTTCATGTGACAGGTTCCTAATCATGACTGGCAGATGCCCTCACGTCGGGTGCGGAGCCGCCTCCTCAGGGTGACTGATGGGATGTGGCTGTTTTCATCTGTTGCTCGTTCCATCCCTCTCATCCCTGCCACCACTCCCTTGACGGATAGAACATATGTTCTATTATGAACCATAAGAGATGGTTACGCGCAGTCCACAACGACAGGACTGAACAGCGTGCGCCAAAGAGACGCGAAGGCAAAGAGCGCGATGTCACAGGCAGTATTAGAAACAACGAGAGCCAGGATGGATGTCCCTGCGCGATCAACTACTGCTGCCTCACCTGTCAGCATCGGCACACCCTCGGCTGTCAGTGTTGGGACGCCCTCGGCTGTCAACGTTGGGACACAGGGCTGGGCGGTGCCGGGCTGGCAGGGACTTCTTTATCCGGCTGGCTTGAAGGCCAACAAACGACTCAGCCTCTACGCACGCGTGTTCAACAGCGTGGAGGTCAACAGCACCTTCTACGCACCCCCCGCACCAGAGACGGTCAAACGATGGCTTGCCGATACGCCGCCTGAGTTCCGATTCGCTCTGAAAATGCCACGCTGGATCACCCACGAACGCCGACTCCGTGTCGGACCGCGCGATCTCAAAGAGTTCTTGCGAACTGCTGAGATGTTCGAAGACAAGCTCGGGCCAATCCTGATCCAACTCCCACCCAGCTTCGGCGCTCCGGGACTATCCGTACTCAGCGAGTTTCTGCGCGATCTGCCGGTCGATTCGATGCAGTTCTGCGTTGAGGTGCGACGGCCATCGCTCCGATCAGCCGGAGTGCGAAACCTGCTCCATCGACGCGGCGTGGGGCTGGTCACAACCAATCTGCTCAACGAGCCCGGAGACATAGAAACGATCAACGGCATCGCATATCTAAGACTGCTTGGCGGACGGCGAATACCCGGTATCACCACCCCAGACCCATCACGAATGACGCTGGATGAGTTTGCTGTCGAAACAGGCCGATGGGCTTCCGCACTGGCTCTCGCGCAACGAGAAAGTGGCGCTGAGGCATACGCATTCGTCTCAAACGACTACTACGGCCCTGGCATCCTGCCCGCCGCACAGTTGATGAAGCACATGGGCATACCAACGCGCCTGCGCTCCGGCTCATTCGATACCTCGCCCGTACAGGGAGCGCTACTGTGACCAACACAGGACGAGGCGGCAGGGTAGGGCCGGTGGCGTGCATGCTAATCCCGCACTTCCCGTGGCAAACAGAAGTGCGCCGCAACCCCGATCTGAAAGACCAGTCAGCGCTGATCATCAACATTGCTGCTAACGGCTCGGGCCGGACGATCCTCGACTGGTCGCCTGATATCGAGAGCGTGCTGCCGGGAATGCCGCTCCAAGAAGCACTTTCTCGCAACAAAGGCGCGCTGATCATCGAGCCGGATATGTCCCACTATGAGGTCGCATTCGGACGACTGCTCAAGGTGCTGGAAGAGCGCTGCCCGGATGTGGAAGACGACGGCCTGGGTAGGGCGTACGTTGGCATCTGGGGACTGGAAAGCCTCTACGGTGATGACGCCCGTGTGGTGCAGATCCTGGCCAACGCCATTCGGCAGTATGACCTGCGGATAGGTGTTGGCGACAACAAGTGGGTCTCATACGTGGCCGCACTGCAAAGCGGACCCAACAGCGGCCGAAAGGTCACCGGCGACCCCGGCAGCTTCCTGAGCAACCTGGCGGTCGACATACTGCCGGTCGACTATCGAATAGTGCAGCGGCTGCATGGATTCGGGTTGAAAAAGCTTGGCGAGGTGTCCGGGCTTCCGGAAGGTTCTTTCCAGGCGCAGTTTGGCGCTGAGGGGAAACTGGTCTGGGAACTGGCAAACGGCTTCGACTCACGTCCGCTGGTGTCGCGCCGATCAGAGGAGATCGTCTCTGAGTACCTGATGTTCCCGGACGCAACGGTCAGCATGCCAACCATCGTTACCGGCATCGAGAGCCTGCTCTCGCGATCGTACTCGCGCCCGCAACTGGCTCAGCGATATGCGCGTCAGGCCGTACTGGAAGCAAGCGTGTTCCGTCGGCCTCCATGGACAATGCGCGTCGCCTTCAAAGAGCCAGCAGGGGACCGATCGCACGCGCTTTTCGGCATAAAAACTCGACTGGACACGCTGGAAATTCCCGGCCCACTGGAAGACATGCGCCTCACACTCTCCGGCCTCACAGGCGAAGCCGGGCAGCAGGGATCAATGTGGACAGAAGTTCGGCGCAGTCAGCAGATGCAGGAGACCATCAGCCAACTACAGGCCCGGCTGGGCGTAGCACCACCAATCTACAAAGTCAGAGAGCTGGAACCATGGTCACGAATTCCGGAGCGGAGACACGCTCTGGTGCAATTAAGCTCCTGAACCAACCGGAGCCGGTAGACGTGCTCACAGATGACACAGGCAACCCGCTATCCGTCTCAGTCCGCATCACCCTGCCCACCAGCAGCCCGACGGGTAAGCCTGATCGCAAACCCGCCCCCAAACAGTCACCCGGCCCCAGACGCAGGCGATCCCCCCGCGTATCGAAGATGCACAGGGTGCAGTCCGTAGACGATCGCTGGAAGGTGAACGACGAGTGGTGGCGCGGCCCAGATCAGGAGATAGAGCGAATGTACTACTCGCTGCTATTGGAAAACGGCCATCGGGTAGTCGTCTATCGCGATATGAAGGCAAACAGCTGGTACCGCCAGTTTTCGCGCTGACAAAAAGGTTTGAGGCAACCGGGACATCGTCAGCGGGGATCTGGGTTATTCAATCCAGAGGATGGGAGCAAAACTGCCAAAGTTAGAAGCAATTGCAGATATATCTAAGATGTCGACGATCCCATTTGCGTTCATATCCACAACTCGGCCCTGTGCATCAATTCGGTCAACTATCACTTGACCAAACGAGGCAGCGGAGGCGCTGATATCGCGTATTGAAACTACATCATCACCATCCACTAAGCCTGCTCGTAGTTCTACAGGCGAAAGCTCAATTGATGGTCCTACTAAAACTAGACCTTGTCGTAGGGCGGAAATAAATCCGGGCGCTGTTGCCACAAGATCGTACGATCCCCCAGAAAGGATTGAGAAGTCAAAACTGCCATCAGAGGCGACAACGACCGTCGTAGAGGTTCCACCAGCATCAGGAATCAGGGTAACCGTCGGGCCAATGAGAGTGAAAGCAGTCGAAGAAGAAACCACTCCCTGGAGTGAGATGTGTCCACTCACGGAGGAGACCACATTAACCATGTAGTCCTTTACAGAGGTGTTCCCGGAAAATTGGACAGTGGGATAAGTGGATTCGCTGCCTGAGTGAGGCATGATAATGCCTCGTGAAACAGGCGCGAAAAATGAGCAGACGACCCCGCCGTAACCACTCGGCAGACTTCAAGGCTAAGGTGGCGCTTGCCGCCATCCGCGATGATCGAACACTGGCTGAGTTGGCAAGTCAGTTTGATGTACACCCGAATCAGATCACGCAGTGGAAGACCC
>CAUZJA010000002.1:0-38641 GCA_963579925.1 Dehalococcoidia bacterium
AGGGTCCGTTTCGCGCCGAGCCCCACCGGTGATCTCCACATTGGCGGCGTACGCACCGCACTCTTCGACTACCTGCTCGCCAAAAACACGGGCGGTCAATTCATCTTGAGACTGGAAGATACCGACCGAAATCGTCTCGTGGAAGGATCCATAGATAAGATTTATGAATCCCTGAAATGGGTAGGGCTCGAGTGGGACGAGGGGCCTGACATCGGCGGGCCACACGGTTCGTATGTCCAGTCCGAGCGTGTTGAGTCCGGCATCTACGCGATGGCAGCGGCGAAGCTCATCGAAAAGGATCTGGCGTACGAGTGCGATTGCACTCCGGAGCGCCTGGAGCGAATCCGTGAGCGTCAGCGCGCCACCAAGCAGGCTCCGGGGTACGACGGTCACTGCAGGACACGTGATCCACAAGAACTGGCCGATTCACGCACTGCCGGTAATCCTATTGTCGTTCGGCTCATGGTCCCTCGAACCCGCACCGCGAACTTCAATGATGAAGTTCGCGGCAACGTATCTATCAAATATCAAGACATATCCGACTTCGTAATCATGAAGTCAGATGGTTTCCCGACGTACCACCTCGCCCACATCGTCGATGACGACGACATGAAGATCACACATGTACTTCGCGGCGAAGAGTGGCTGCCGTCAGTGCCTCGCCACCTGTTGCTCTATGAAGGTCTGGAGATTCCGAAGCCGGTCTACGCACATCTGCCCGTAATCTTGGCGGAAGACCGATCCAAGCTCAGCAAGCGCCACGGCGCCGTCTCAGCGCTCGACTTCCGGGACGCGGGATATCTGCCAGATTCGATCTTCAACTTCCTTGCGCTGCTTGGCTGGTCGCCCGGCAACGACCTGGAAGTCATGACGCGCGAAGAGACCATCGAGAAGTTCTCGCTCGACCGAGTGAAAGAGGCACCTGCTCTATTCGACCGCTCAAAGTTGGAGTGGATGAACGGCACGTACATCAGACAGATCCCAGTCGATGATTTGGTAGACCTCACGCTCCCATTTCTTGAATCTCTTGTACCAGCCAAAGACCTACTACCAAATGAGTTGTACAAAATTCGGCCGATGATCGCCATGACACAGGAGCGGATGAAAACTCTGGCAGAGGCACCAGAAGCAATCGAGCTCTTCTTTGAGAAGTCCATCAACCCAACATCAGAAGAGTTGATCCAAAAGAAGATGGACGCCGCTTCTACCGCTTCGGCACTGGAAACATCGCTGAACATCATTCGTGATTTCGAGCCGTTCGAACCGGAGCCGCTGGAGATTCGATTCAGGTCGCTGGCCACGGAGTTGGACGTAAAAGTCGGCGCGCTCTTCGGATCGATCAGGGTTGCGACAACGGCCCGCAAGGTTGCGCCACCGTTATTTGACACGATGGTAACTCTTGGGAAAGAGACCACCATTGAACGCATAGAAAACGCCATCACTACTCTCACTTCTGGAAATGGCAATTCTTAAACTGGGAGTTCCCAGATTGGATGGGTCCTAAAGCATGCTCTACGTCAATATCGGTCTCGCTCAACGACTCGAACGGGTCGATGTGGCTATGGGTCTGGAATGTAGCGTCGCATGTAGCGAGCAGTTCCCAAACGTGGACGCCTCCGCGGAGCGTGTTGGCAGCGGCATTGCGGTGTGGGCAGGGCCGGACTCCCCCCTCTCGCTCGCCAGCGGCCTCGGGATGCGGGGGCCGGTACTAGATAGCGATCTGGACCATCTCACCGATTTCTACAAACAGCGCGAAGCAGCCACTATCTGGGTAAACCCATTCGCCGATCCATCGTTGCTTGAAGGGCTTGGGCGTCGTGGATTTCAGGTGTCACGATTCGGCAACATGCTGGTTCGCACATTGGATCCGTCTGACTCGAACGTAGCGACTGTAGATAACACAGTCAAAGTCATCACCGCTGATTCCAGTCAGAGCGAACAGTGGGCAAACGCCGTTGAAACGGCATTTGGCGATTTGCCTGCCGCCAACCGGGCAATGGCCGCGACCATGTTTCATCGCCCATCAAGCATCGAGTTCTTCGCTATGATCGACGATGAAGTAGCTGCGGTGGCTTCGATGGCGATCCACGACAGCGTGGCGACGCTCTCAACGGCGGCAACACTGCCGAAGTTCAGAAGCCGTGGTGTTCACGCTGAGTTACTCAACGCACGAGTCGCATACGCAGCAGCAAATGGCTGCGATCTGGCCGCCGGAATGACTGCGCCAGGGACGACTTCTCAACGCAACACGGAGAAGGCTGGATTCAGGGTTATCTACACAGAAGTCCTGCTGAGCAACGCATAAAGCGCAATTTCGTACCTATCTCATTTGACCCACACTACCGTTACTACGTAAACTTCAAGTTCGCGATATGTTTCGAAGTAATTAAGAGGTATTCTTTATTGGCAGAGGCACGATCACAGGAAGGTGAAGGTTTCGAGCAGCTCCTGAAGCGTTTCAACAAACGCGTCCAGGAAGAGGGCATCGTCTCCAAGGCTCGACGACGCATGTATTTCACTGCGCCCAGCATCATCCGTAAGAAGAAGGCCGCAGCCAAGAAGCGCAAGAGCGTAAAGGCCACTCGAAAAGCAATGTAAGGGTATCGCCCTTACTTGCTGCAGCTAGCAGCCGATCGAAAAAGCGTCCGCCGTATGGCCGAGCGCTTATTGATTAACAAGTTTCACCAACACACCAATAGACCGCGTAGCAAATCGTCTATACGCTAGATCTATATGAACGTTGCAATACTTGTCTTCCCCGGAACTTGGTCAGAAGTCGACTGCCATCGCGCCTTCACGGATGTGATTGGGCACGAAGCGGAGTACGTTTGGCACAAGGAGACTGATCTCGAGCGATTCGATGCAGTGGTCGTGCCCGGAGGCTTCTCTTACGGCGACTACCTGCGCTGCGGTGCCATAGCCCGCTTCTCTCCGGTGATGCAGTCGGTCAAAGAGTTCGCTGAGACTGGTAAGCCGGTCATCGGAATCTGCAATGGATTCCAGATTCTCTGCGAAGCAGGACTCCTACCCGGCGTCCTTACTCGAAATGAGCATCTAGAGTTCCGCTGCAAGTGGGTCAACCTCCGTACGGAGAGCACACAGACACCCTTCAGCCACCTCGTATCAGACAAACAGGTACTGGGCGTTCCGATATCCCACGGCGAGGGGAACTACCAGGCTGATCCAGAGACGCTGGAGATGCTGGAGAGCACCGGACGAGTCGTCTTCCGATACGTCGACGAAACCGGCGGGGCGACTGCAGAAGCCAATCCCAACGGTTCAGCGAACAACATCGCTGGCATCATCAACGAACGCGGCAACGTACTCGGCATGATGCCGCACCCTGAGCGGTCGGTTGAAGAGCTACTTGGTGGCGACGACGGCGCAGTCATCTTCCGCTCCATGGTCACACCAACCGTCGCCGTCCTTTAGCGGGTCAGCACACCGGCAATCGCTAGCCCGCGTTGGCGAACTTTCCCGTGTGGTGATAAAACGCACCAGCACCTACTTTCATTCCAGTTGGAGAACATTTCCTTATGGCACGAATCAATCGCGTAATCGAACTGCTAGAGCAGGACCAGCCCGCCTTCTACTTCGGCGGCCACACTGGCTTTGAACTGACGTACGAGAACGGCAAGGCCCAGGCCGAGACTGAGGCCGACTACATCAACATCGGCATGGAGCACGGCGCATTCGACATGGCCGGACTCGATCAGTTCATGAAAGGCCTCGTGGACGCTGGGCCAACCCGCTCAGGCCACCGCACTCCCACGGTAATTGTGGAAGCTCCTGTGATTGGCGAGAGCGAAGATGCAATCCGCTTCAACACATGGCAGTTCAGACAAATTCTGGGCCGTGGCGTCCACGGAATCCTCCTCTGCCACGCAGAGAACCCCGGCGCGGTAAGGGCATTCGTTGAGGTCTGCCGATTCCCCCGCAACCAGGCTGGCGTTGGCGAGGGCCTCGACGTCGGAACACGCGGCGTTGGCGGCCAGGGCCTCCCGGCCGGCATATGGGGCACCGACAACGATGGATATGTCGACAAGGCCGACCCATGGCCACTCAACCCAGATGGCGAACTCATGCTGGGACTCAAGATCGAAAACGTCCGAGCGCTGAACTCGGTAGAAGCAACGTTGACAGTACCCGGCATCGCATTCGCAGAGTGGGGCCCCGGAGACATGGCAATGTCCATGGGCATCGACCGCTGGGAAGGCGAAGGTCGGCACCCACAACTCGCCGCAGCCCGCGAGCGAGTCCGAGCAGCTTGCGCAGCCAACGGAATCAAGTTCCTTGAAGGCTTCGAAGAAGGCCAAGAAGTCCAGCAAGTCGCCGACGGCGTCAGAATGTCCGGCTATAACCAAGACAGAGCCAAAGTAGTCCGCGCCCACGTCGGCAGGACGATGCCCGTCTAGGCGCTTTTCTTGCCTTATCCCCTCTCCCCGTGGGAGAGGGCTAGGGTGAGGGCGCGCTAGTAATGCACCACATCGCGTTCCCGCAGCGTTGGTTATAGCTACGCGGTCGCTCGGGCGACCGCGCCCTCACCTCAATCGTCTCCCGGTGGGAGATGAGGCTAATCGGGAGAGGAACTCAGCAAGTTAATCTCCCGCGACCACCGCATCCTCAACCACGACCAATTTTGTCACCTTCACGGCGCATGCCTTGAACTCTGGTGTCTCCGTGATGAAGTCGTAGGCGTCGCTGGTTAGGACGTTTGTCATGGTTTCATCCGGGAATGCGAAGCTCATGAATATGGTGCCCGCAGGTGAGCGATCCGTGACCTTCGCGTGGACAGTCACAACGCCCCGTCGGGTGGCAACTTCAATGACCTCTTCATCTACGATGCCCAAAACATCTGCATCGTGCGGGCTGATCTCTGCCCACTCGTGTGGAACCAGCAGTTCGAATCCACTCACGCGGCCTGTCTGCGTGCCTGTGTGGTACGTAGAGCGCCGTCGGCCCGTCGTGAGCACGTATGGATACTCTTCGTCCGGTTCCTCCGCTGGAGCGATGTGGTCGACCGGTGCGAAGAAGCCTGGAACATCGGTGCCCGATTCGAACTCTTCCTTGTGCAAATACACAGTGCCCGGATGATCAGCCGTTGGAACCGGCCACTGGAGACCACCCTCGTTGTCGAGCCGCTCGTAGCTGATGCCTGCGAGGATGGGCACAACGCTGGCGATCTCATCCCAAATGTCTGACGAGGTCTTCATCGTCTGTGGGTAGCCCATAGCCTCAAATAGATCGAGCAGGATGCGGGTATCTTCGCGCGCCTCACCCGGTGGAGCGATAGCCGGTCGCACGCGCTGCACACGCCGCTCGCTGTTGGCAAATGTTCCGTCTGATTCTGCAAATGCGGCGGCCGGTAACACCACATCTGCCAGTTCCGCTGTGTCAGTCAGGAAGATATCCTGCACCACCACGAACTCACACTCTTCGATCGCACGTCGGGTGTGGTTGGCGTGAGCGTCGGATGCGATGGAGTTCTCGCCCATGATGTAAAGCGCCTTCACGCGGCCTTTGATCATTTGATCAAGCGCTGTGATCTTGGTGATCCCACGTCGCTTAGGCAACGGCGATCCCCATGCAGCCTCGAACTTCTCACGTACTCCTGGCCGCTCAACTTTCTGGTAGCCGGGCAGGTCAGTCGGGAGTGCGCCCATATCGCTGGCACCTTGAACATTGTTCTGGCCTCGTAGTGGATTCACACCAGCATTTGGCTTACCGAAGTTGCCGCATAACATCGCCAGGTTCGAGACTGCCTGCACGTTGTGTGAGCCGCAAGAGTGTTCGGTAATACCGAGCGTGTAGCAAACCGCCGCTTTCGGCGATGCTTCAGCGTACTCGCGCGCCGTATCGATTATGTCCTGTGCAGGCACGCTCGTTACCCGTTCGGCGTATTCGGGTGTATACATCTCCAGATGCGCTTCAAGACCCTCAAAACCTTCCGTTTTGGCATCGATGTACGACTGGTCGTACAAGCGCTCTTTGATGATCACATGGCACATAGCGTTGAGCAGCGCTATGTCCGTGCCAATCTTCGGCTGCATGTGACGGGTGGCCCACTTGGTAAGCTCGATTTTGCGGGGATCGACCACCGTGAGCTTTGCTCCATTGCGCACGGCTTTCTTCATGCGCAGTGAGATCACCGGATGCGATTCCGTCGTATTGGAGCCAAGAACAAGAAGGTAGTCGGTCTCGCCAAGCTCGTCAATAGAGTTGCTCATCGCTCCCTTACCCACTAAGACCGCCAGACCGGCGACCGTTGGGGCATGTCAGGTGCGAGAACAGTTGTCGATGTTGTTCGTCCCCACCGCCACTCTGGCAAACTTCTGCATCAGGTAGTTGGCTTCAGACGTAACCCGGGCGGAAGCCCACAGTACAAGCGAGTCTGGGCCGTCAGAGCCCATGTAATGCTGGAACTTCGATGAAACGAGAGACAGCGCCTCATCCCAACTCGCAGGCTGAAGTTCGCCGTCTTTGCGAATCAGCGGCGTAGTTAGACGATCAGCGCTCTTCACAAAATCCCAAGAGCCAAACTGGCCCTTCACGCAGAGCGATCCCTGAGAAGGCGCAGTGAAATCAGGCTCAGCGCCTTTCAGTTCACCATCCTGTGTGAGCAGTTGTATCCCGCAACCAACGCCGCAGTAGGGGCAGATGGTCTTGGTGCGCTCAAGTTTTTCCGCAACGGTGGTGCCAACGACCTTCTTGTCCGTCAGCGCACCCGTGGGGCAAGTGTTGATGCACTGACCGCAGAACGTGCATGGGCTCTTAAGCAACTCATTGTCGAAGAACGAGAATATTTTCGATTCCTGCGAGCGACCATCAACGGTGATCGCTCCCGCCATCTCCCAGTCGTTACAGACATTGGTGCAACGGAAGCAACCGATGCAGAAGTCGTAGTCGCGCTGGATGAACGGGTTTGGGTCTGGGGCCTTGGCACGAGGCGCAATTGGCTTCAGCCAGCTTGCGTCCGCCTCATATTCGTCAGTAGCAGCATGGAAATCGCACTGCTTGAATGACACGCACTTGGGGCACTCAGCCTGCGGGCCGGTCTCCGACAGCAGCATGTCAAGAACCGTACGTCGATACGTATTGAGTTCGTCAGAGTGCGTCGTGACCTTCATGTTGGGCTGCTGGAACGCGGTGCATGAGGCGACTTGCTCTACGCGCCCATCGACTTCTACATCGACAAGACACATACGACATGTGCCCTGGGGCTCGAGACGAGACTCGTAGCAGAGTGTGGGAACGTCAAATCCAGCCTGTCTGAGCGCGCCGAGAACTCTGCCACCTTCGGAATACGGAACTGACTGCCCGTTTACTTCGAGCAGCGCCTCGGTGACCGATTCAGATTGTATCGTGGTGTTCATGATGTCAAGTATATGCGCCAGCTACGTACCAAGCAGCCCCACAACCTCACCACTTTCCATCAGATCGATGTCCAGGGCATTCGGTTTCGACGGCAATCCAGGCAAAGTGATGATGTCTCCAGCCAGCATAACGAACTGCCTGGCCCCGGCCGAAACCCTCACTTCTCGGATGGGAAGCGTGTGGCCAGTTGGTGCGCCGCGCAGCGTGGGATCCGCCGAAACCGACAGGTGAGTCTTCGCCATACAGATCGGGAAATTCCAGCCGTTATCTTCAAACCGGCGCGTGGTCGTCCGCGTCATTGGGCCCCACGTGACTGCGTCAGCTTTGTAGAGACCCTTCGCAAGCGCGTCTACCTTGTCGAATGTGGAATCATCATCGTCGTACAGCAATTCGACGTTCGCTGGCTGCTCGGTTGCGCTGACCACTGCCTCAGCCAGTTCAATCATGCCATCGCCACCCTCAGCGAAGCCTTTGGCCTCAATCGCGGAGAGCGCTCCAGATTCCATCGCAACCTGTCGTGCAGCTTCAACCTCCTGAACGGTGTCTTCTGGGAATCGGTTGATCGCAACCACCACCGGTAGGCCGAACTTCTGCACCACACCGATGGCATGCTTCAGGTTGGCAGCGCCTTCCTGAAGTGCCGGAACGTTTGGCGTGCCGAGATCTTTCATCTGAACGCCACCGTGCCACTTCAGGCCGCGCACAGTGCAAACCACGACTGCTGCGGCTGGCTTGGGGCCACCCTGCCGCACTTTGATATCCATAAACTTCTCGAAACCCAGATCGGCACCGAAACCTGCCTCGGTGATCACGTAATCGGCAGCATTGGTGGCGAGCACGTCCGCAACAATCGACGAGCAACCGTGGGCGATGTTTCCAAACGGGCCCATGTGAACGATTGTGGGCTGGCCTTCGCCAGTTTGCGCAAGGTTGGGCTTTAGCGCATCTTTGAGCAGCACCATCATCGAGCCGACGGCGCCAATCTCCCCTGCCCGGACAGGCGTGCGTTCACGCGTCCAGCCAACAACAATATCGCCAAGCCGTTCTCGAAGATCGCCATAATCGCTGGCGAGCGCCAGAATCGCCATGATCTCTGAAGCTGCAGAGATGTCGAATCCGGTCTGCCGAACTGGTCCGTCACCACTTGCACCGAGACCTTGTGCGATGTTCCGAAGCCCACGATCTTCGGCGTCAGTTACCCGGCGCCAGGTGATGCCTTCAGGTGGCAGCGACCCGGCGCGTGCAGCATTGTCCGTCATCGCGGCCAGGAAATTGTGGGCAGACTCCATCGCATGGAAGTCACCGGTGAAATGGAGGTTGATATCGCTGGCTGGTTGCACAACGGACTTGCCGCCGCCAGTACCGCCGCCTTTGCGGCCGAATAGTGGCCCAAGCGACGGCTGACGAATGGTCAACGCAACGTTCTTGCCGATTTTTCCAAGTCCCTGTGTCAGGCCCACCGCTGTGGTGGACTTGCCTTCTCCAGCGGGAGTAGGGGTAATCGCCGTGATAACGACAAGCTTCCCTGGTGTCTCACGGGTTGGAAAAGACTCAAACGGAACCTTCGCCTTATCGTTTCCATACGGTTCCAGGTCAGTAATCGCTAGCCCAAGATCTCCGGCAACATCTGCAATCGGCCTCACGTACACACAACTCCCTTTGTTTCCCTCAATTCAAGAGGGTCCGCTCCTCCGACTAGAGGATGCGAGCTTTACGTCCAATTCTTAATCCAATAAATGCCATCGAGCCGAATATCACGACCCAATCCCAGTGAATGGTCCGACCAATCCACTGATTCATGACAACCGCGAACGTGAGCATCACAGCCGCTACGACAACCGCCCACAAAATCGACAGCGTCCATTGTCGCTCAGGCTCGGTTTTTCCGAACAGGAAAGCCAGGTTCGCTATCGAGAAGGTCTTGAGTTCACTTGGTCTCACGTTTTTCTTCGCCGCCATGGTCACCTCTGCTAACTGTGCATCTGGAATTGTTCCCCATCAACACAGTTAGATGTCTAACTCAGGCCGTCGGCCACATTACTAGATTGAGCGCTAAGTTGCCGTGAGGACAATGATTAGGTATTCTGACATTAGAAATGTAATTTTGTAATCAAGTAATTAAGATATCAATTGAGCGAAATAGAGAAATTCCTCTCAGATCGAATACCTGCCGATTGGTTCGAATCTCCCGCGGAGATCATTTCTGACCGTGATGAGATTCTTGTAACCGGCAAACTTCCCGATACGAGTCCCAGCGACGACAGTGATGATGATGCGGTCAAACTTGCCCGTGCCCAGGCCGTCAACGAATTCCGTGAAGCAACACGCGACGAGCGTATGGCGATTGCTGAGGAAGCCGAGACACTATTCGGCCGAAAGGTCTCGTGGGGAGCGGGTGTTGGCGATCAACGCGTGCTCTTCACCCACCTCAGTGTCCCCGTGATGAGTCGACTCCGGCTTCCGGAACGAGAAGCGCTCGACACACTGGTAACCGCCGGGGTTGCCCGCAATCGGAGCGATGCGCTTGCCTGGTGCGTCAAATTTGTTCGCAAAGACCAGGCCGATTGGCTGAAAGAGCTTCAGTCAGCGTTCACGGAAGTTGAAAAAGTGCGGTCTTCTGGACCAAGCATCTAGGTACTTCTCTCCCACCCTCGAAACTGGTGCGCAAGCGCTGGAGCCAACTGATCGGGACATCGGAAAAGCCAGAGGGATGGGCGAAACCACGGGGGCGGCCCGGCGGCCGCCTCCGTACTTGATTGCGTCAACAGCGAATCACCCGGGATGCGCCCACGGTGGATCACCCGCCCCACCAAATCAGTGCCTGGGATAGGGAAAGTTTCCTGAGGCCACTCGAAGGGCACTTTCCCTATCCCAGGCAGGGCCAACCAATATCAACCACTTACCCGTTACCGCGTCTCCCACAACTCAATCCCCGGCACCGCAAACGCCAGAGAGAACCAGAACGCACGCCGCGCGGTAATCAGCTCAAGCGTCTCGTCCTCCAACTCCCCGGATGTAGCCCGGCCGAAGAAATCCCACGTGGAGCCGGTCTCGGTGTCTGTGATCACGCCATCGGTTTGCGAAAACGTCAGAACCCGCTCGTCTACCGTACGAAGAAACCCATTGCCGTTTGATCCATCGATTTGCGAGAACACGACGACAGGTTCACCAGCTATCTCGTCGTTTACCACGGTGTTCCCTATTCGTCTTAGCGGGTACGCCTTCTCAACATCACCCACGCGTATCGATATGGCTACTTCAGACGCTCGCAAACGCCGATCTAAGTCACCGATGCTGACCGGAAACGGGAATTTAAACTCGTTGAGCCTGTCCTCATAAGCGCCGCCCGCAAAGGGATCACGATCATAGCCTGGCGGCTGGGAAATCTCAGGCTGATTGCGGGCAAGGACCTGCGTATCTGGATGAAGCTCTTTCCATACAGACCATGTAATTATGGTTGCGAGCAGCGGGGTCAATCGGGTTCCGGTCCTGGTGCCTACTATTGCTTCAGCAGCCGTCTGGAACCAGTAACTCCCTGAATTGTAATCAAACATCACCAAATCGTTCTCATACAGCGCACTGGTGTTGCCAAACAGCAACGTTTCATCACCCACCCTACGGTCATATACAACGCCCGAACCACAGAGCGGGCAGTAGCTGACCAACACTGGCACGCCATCAATGATGTCGTTCACCAGTTCATGGAAATTGAGCATATTGATGGGATACGCAAATGCCTCACCGCCCGCCTCGTAACCGAGAACCAGGTCGCTGTCATTCAACCAGCCGCCGCCAGACACATCATCGTAGGCAGGCGTGTAGATCGGCTGGATAGCGTCCCTCAAACGGTCAACCAATTCTGCATTTGCGTCAGACAGCCGCACCGAACTCCCGTTGAACGTATCGAACACAACTTGATCCAATTCAACGCTTCGCTTGGTCGTATCCAGCGCCGGTGGCGGCCCGGTTGGCGGCGCTGGTTTCGTCGGCTGAACTTGCGTGAGGGTTGGCCCCGCTGTGGTCTGTAATTCGGCGGGGGGAGTCTCCGGAGCAACCGTCATAACCGGCGTCTGAATCACCGATACAGCAGTGGCAGGCGATATGAGCTCATCAGATCCACAAGCAACAACGCCGATGAGCGCCATGCCGGCGACGGCGGAAAGAGACGTACGTCGGAAATTCAAATCCACATCCAGGTTCAATTAAATATGCGATCAACGTGCACTGCGTCCGGCGCACAGTGCTTTCATTGTTTGACGTTGGCGAGCAGAATGAGGTTCAAACGTTTGGCGGAACTATGCGTAACGGTGCCCCTTGTGGGTACCAGGCTGTTAGATTTGCGGCGATTGCGGAACCGGGCAACCACAAGGGTTACGGCTACGGCGAATGACAACGTAACGGTGCCCCTTGTGGGTACCAGGCTGTTAGATTTGCGGCGATTGCGGAGCCGGGCAACCACAAGGGTTGCGGCTACGGCGAATGACAATGTAGCGGTGCCCCTTGTGGGTACCAGCCTGTTGGGTTTCCGGCGATTTCGCACCCGGGCAACCACAAGGGTTCCGGCTACGGCGAATGGAGCCCGCCCGAAACCTACGGACCGCGCCGACGTGTGCCGGCATTTCGCCCAAGAACAAACTCGCCCCTAAAAGAAAAGTGGCCCCGTTTCCGGAGCCACCTTTGCGTATCTGTCTTGTCGTCGCGCTCTAAATAAAGAGCGGACCAAAAATCAATGACACCACAGCCATCAGCTTGAGCAGAATGTTCAACGCTGGACCAGATGTGTCCTTGAACGGATCGCCAACGGTGTCGCCGGTCACTGCAGCTGCGTGGGCATCAGAACCCTTGCCGCCGTAGTTGCCCAGTTCCACGTACTTCTTGGCGTTGTCCCACGCTCCACCTGCGTTGGCCATGAAGACCGCCAGGAAGAAGCCAGTGATGATTGAGCCAAGGAGCAGTCCGCCAAGTACTTCAGGGCCAAGAACGGCGCCCACGAGTACTGGCGAGATAACAGCGATCAGACCCGGCAGGATCATCGCCTTAAGCGATCCCTGCGTGGAAATGTCCACTGCGCGGGCTGCATCAGGCTTCACGCCCGGCAGACCCTCTCGAAGTCCAGGAATCTCCCGGAACTGCCTGCGAACTTCTTCGATCATGTCGTTGGCGGCGTCGCCAACTGCCTTCATCGTCAGGCCTGCGAACAGGAACGGCAGAACTCCACCTATGATCAAACCAATTACCAGATCAGGGTCGTTGAGTCTGAATACGTCGACTCCGGCAACTTCACCGTAAGCGACCATCAGTGCAAGGGCCGTCAGTACGGCTGAACCAATCGCAAAACCTTTGCCTGTGGCGGCGGTGGTGTTGCCCAGGGCATCAAGAGCATCCGTACGCTCTCGTACCTGTGGATCAAGGTGCGCCTGTTCAGCAATTCCACCAGCGTTATCAGCCACTGGACCGTACGCATCCGTAGCCAGCGTAATGCCCAACGTTGAGAGCATTCCAACTGCGGCGAGGGCAATTCCGTAGACGCCTGCCAGCTCGTTGGAGATGTAGATCGCGGCTGCAACAGATGCGGCCGGAACCACGGTGCTAAACATGCCTATGGCCACACCAGCGATGATGACTGAGCCAGCTCCGGTGGGCGATTGTGAGGCTATCCACTGGACGGGCTTGTTTTCATACGAAGTGAAGTACTCGGTTGCCGTTCCAATCACCTGCCCTGCGACCAGTCCTGTGAGAACCACCCAGAACAGTTTGAAATCAAGGTCAAGCACCGCAATGGCCACGGCCGTACCAATTAGCGCGAGAGCTCCTGCGCCAAAGATGCCAGTTCGGATGGTCCACAGTAGCCTGGACATGCCAGCGCCATCCGGGGCCCTCACCAGGAAGTTACCCAGGATTGATGCCAGGATTCCAATAGCGCCGATCAGCATCGGCAATACGAATAGCTCAGAGTCAAAGTCGGCAATCCAGGATCCGGTTGAGAACGCAGCATCTTTCGCCGCGCTCACGACGTTGCCATCGCTATCACTCAGTGCCAGCGTTCCAGTCAAGGCTACGGTGGCAAGTGCGAGGGCCGAGATCATCGATCCCACGTACGACTCGAACAAGTCGGCGCCCATTCCTGCAACGTCGCCAACGTTGTCGCCAACGTTGTCCGCAATAGTTGCCGGGTTACGAGGATCATCCTCTGGGATACCCACTTCGACTTTGCCGACAAGGTCCGCCCCAACGTCAGCAGCCTTGGTGAAAATACCTCCACCAACTCTGGCGAACAGAGCGATTGACGACGCGCCGAACCCAAATCCAGCGACGATGGTCGGATCCTTGAATATGATCCAAAGAGCAGTGATCCCAAGGATGCCGATTCCCACAACAGTGAGGCCCATCACGGAGCCAGCACTGAAGGCAACTCGCAGTCCGGCATTCAAGCTGATCCCGGATGCTGTAGCTGTTCTAGTGTTGGCTCGAACGGCGATGCTCATGCCAATAAATCCGGCAAGGGCAGATCCGATAGCACCCAGCAGATATGAAAGCGCTGTCCATGGACCCTCTGTATCAATTCCGAAACCACCGAACCGATCGTTGTTCAGGCTTTCCTTGTCCAGAACGTTGTAGTCGATAAACAACGCAAGGATGATGAAGATTGCGACCACGAAGATCGAGAGAATCATGTACTCCCGCTTCAGGAAGGCCATCGCGCCAATCCTGATCAAATCGCCAATCTCACGGACCTCTTCGTTGCCTTGATCCTGGCGTGTTACGTACCAGGCGAGCACAACTGCGGTCAGTAGCGCCAGTCCACCACCCGCAAGGGCGATGATAAGTGACTCCATTAGTAAATTCCCCTTCGCAAAAAAAACCTCCCCGCAGGGAAGGTTCATATGAACAGGACACGCTCAGGCGGCGCACGCAAAGTCCTGTTGAAAAACGCTATCAGCGCCCCCTGTGCGGAGTCAATCAGAAACAAGCGCGGAAATTACGAATATCGACGCATGTGGGATTTGCTGGCCCTCTCTAGAACTCGTGCTGTTCAAGATCACTTCAACAAACCCACCTCAATGCCACCATCGATTGTCATCCTGGGCGGCTCTGCGACCGGGATCTCAGCGTGGAGAAGCACCACGGGATTCAAACAATGTTGCACATTGATCAGCTATGCCCGGCGCGCATGGCTAAGATCCCGTGGTCCGAAGCGGCCACAGGATGACAATGCGACGGATGGATACGGACGCGAAATCGACCGGGGGAAGACCTGAATATAATCGGCAGAACTAATCCAGCGCGTCAGCCACCTAGGTTCCCTCGTCGATGATGTCTGCCAGCTGAGCGGCCGCGGCTTTTGGATCGTCTGCTTTCGTTACGGCGCTAACTACACAGATGGAGTCTGCGCCGGCCTCAAGTACCGGGGATATATTCCCCAGGTTGATGCCGCCAATGGCAACAATCGGCACGCCGACCACATCCGACGCACGCTTCAGCGTCTCAAGTCCGGCCGGTCGAGTATTTGTCTTCGTTGCTGTCTCATAAATAGCGCCCACTGCAACGTAGTCGGCAGAATCAGATTCCGATGCGATCGCTTCTTCAAAGGTGGCATTCGATTGGCCGATGAGTTGGGCACTCGAGAGGATTGAACGAGCATCTGAGATGGACATATCTTTCTGTCCAACGTGCAGTCCGATGGCGTTGCTCAGTTGTGCCACGTCGGCATCATCGTTGGCGATGAAAATGCGATTCTTCTCCGCACACATCTCCGCGATCTTCCGGGCATCGGATATCAGCGCTGCCTTGTCTGACTGCTTGTCGCGCAACTGCACGGCTGCCGCACCGCCATCGATTGCTGCCTGCGCCACTTCAATCGTTGAGCGACCGTTCGTATGCTCAGGATCAACGATGACGTACAGACCACCACGCAGGTTCTCAGCGTGACGCCGTCGAACATCTTCGCCAAGCCGTAGATCAATACGCTCCAGCACTTTCATCGCGCCGTCAATCCAGGGATCACGCAGACCCTCACCACCTTCAGGCGTCAGGCTCTTCACCAGCGCGATAGTGGATGAAACAACCGACGCTGATATCAATCCAGTCGGTTGTGGGTTCTTTCCACGCTCAACAGCATCCAGAAACGCCTGTCGGTCACGCTCTTCCTTTGCTCCGGTTACAGGCATTGACTCACGCAGAGTTTTTAGGTCTGTCGTGAGGCCAATTGGCTGCGTGACGACGTTCTCAAGAAAACGGAGATTCTGGTGAATCGACTCAATCTGAGCGGCGATGTAAGCCTGCCGCTGTGCGCTGTCTGTCATGACGCCTTTCAATCGGTAAATCGGAATATCTGGGGAGTGAAAATCAGGCGATCTAGTCTGCGTATTTGACCAATGAATCTCAACGTTAAATCACCCGCGGAAAGCGGCGGAATTGTACCATGTGGCCCCGCTTACCCCGGCTCAGTTCACCCGCTCAATTCAACTGGAGAATTCCCCATGGCCTCAAACCCCCCAACCCAGGATCAAGTACTCGGCTACATGGAGTCGCTTTCCAACTGGGGCCGCTGGGGCGAAGAAGATGAGTTGGGAACTCTGAATCACCTCTCTGCTGAGAAGACCAAAGCCGCGACAGCGTTGGTTCAGGAAGGTGAGACCGTCACCTGCGCACGCCCCATCGACTATCGCGGTGGCGAGCACTCACCCCGCCCACCACAGCACTTCATGGTTGCGACGGGCGAAGGATACAGACCCGGAGACGGCGGGCCAGATCGCCAGGTTGCGATGGACTACTTTGGCCTGATCTTCCACGGCCACTCCGTAACCCACCTGGACTCCCTTGCCCACTTCTTCTGGGATGGCAGCATGTACAACGGCCACCCCTCAACGTTGGTCACAGCATCACAAGGTGCGCTCAAGGAATCTATAGACGTTGCGCATAAAGGGATAGTGAGCCGGGGAGTATTGGTCGATGTGCCGTATCTGAGGGGCGTCGATCACATTGAGCCGGGTGACGGCGTTACGTTGGATGACATTGCGATGGCTGAGGAGCGCTGCGGTTTCACCATTGAGCCGGGTGACGTGCTGCTAATGCGGACCGGACAGTACAAGACAATTCTCGAATCAGGGCCACTCCCACCAACCAGCTCATCCGGCCCGCTGCCGGAAATCCTCCCCCTACTCCACGAGCGAGGGGTCGCCGTTTCAGGCTCCGACACCGGCAACGACGTTGTGCCAACCGGCTACGAGCGATTTACCAACCCCTTCCATCAGGTGGGCATCGTCGCAATGGGCCTGTGGATTCTCGACAACGCTAACCTTGAAGGCCTCTCAGTCGCATGCCAGGAACGTAATCGCTGGGAGTTCCTCATCAACATACTGCCACTGCGCATTCCAAACGGCACAGGATCACCGTGCAACCCTGTTGTGGTGTTTTAGGCGGCGTACGTTGTGATTCCACTCAGCTTCACAGCGCATGTCAACGCCATGCCACCAACGGCAATGACCAACGAAATGTCAGCCTGAACGTAGCCAGCAGGCGGAGTCGAAGGATCTGAAATATCCGTTCACCACGGTGGCTCCACAGAACGCACGCGCGCCGAAGCGACGCGGTGAATGCGCGCCGTGCACTTCAATGAAACACGCCTGATTTTGCACATTTAAGATCCTTCGACTGCGGCCCAGAGCGGCCTTCGCTCAGGATGGGCATATTGGGGTATTCCACTCTAAGTCTGGAAGTAATTTGGGCGTCAGGGTCGTTCAACCGCCCCACATAAAACTAACTCGCCAACACGTCTTGCAATGAGGGGCCTATTAAAATCGGTGCCCCCGGTCCTTCTTGTCTGGCTTGTCTGGTCGTAAATTCGCGCCCCCAACCCGCTGAGTAGAATGCGGAAACGACGCCCCGTCTACCTACCACCATGAGAGGCACGATTCAGTTGGCTAATGTTTCAGATCACGAACTATCCGACCAAACCATCGTTAGCGATCTTCTTATCAACTGGCTCAAGGCCGAGCTTGGGGATGATGTTGAGTATGCCGATCCGCTGGAGAGGATCACGGGTGGATTTGAGACGTTTACGTTTGGATTCCGGCTATCAGGTGCATCGTAGGAGCTTTCCGGCCCGCTGATCCTGAGGCTCTTCCGGCAGCAAGGGCATCAGCAGCAGGGAGTGCGTGAAGCGGCGTTCCAAAACGCACTGGCTGGACTTGGGTATACGGTCTCCAGGGTAGCCATCGTGGCAGAGCGCCCGGGGATCGGCGGTCAGCCGTTCAACATCATGGAACGAGCGCCCGGCCACACCCTGGGCGAGGAGATGATGGCGCCAGGTGCAGATTTTGCGGCAGAATTAGCACGCCTCGCCCACATTCAGGCCCACCTCCACACAGTTCCCATACAGAGCGTAAAAGATGCGCTGGCGGCCAGCGGTATACCTCTCGATCAATTCAGCATATGGGACCAGTACAGGCAGCTTGATCGATACGTTGAACAGCTCGGCCTCACGCATCTGGCTCCGCTGGTTAAGTGGTTAAACGATAATCGCCCGATCGAACGAGAGACGCTCGCCGTCTGTCACGGTGACTTCCAACCATTCAACGTCATGATGAACGATGGAAAAGTCTCAGCCGTGATCGACTGGCCAGGAGCCTCGTTTGCAGATCCTGAGTACGACGTTGCCGTGGCAATCACGGATATGAGTATCCTGGCTGGCGTGGTGATGCCAGAGCTGCGCACTATGTTGGATGCTGTGCCTGATGCCTATGCTGCGGGATACCGAGAACGCGCGGAGTTGGATGATGAGCGCCTTAACTACTACCAGGTTCTGCGAGCAGGCAAAGGGCTGATCAGAGGCCAGGCTACCAGGGTATCCGATCTACCAGATGATCTCGTACCTCGTGGCGAATATCCCTGGAGCGATCCGTGGGCGCAGCAAAAGGGCGCTCAGCGAATTCAGACGCTATCTGGAGTTGACGTGTTGACTGGCGGCTGACTGGGAGTACCTATGACTGAGCAATCTTATTTTGACGAATTCGCTCGACTCTACGACAGGCTGCAGCCTGTCATCATCGAGTCATATTCGACATACCACTCGATCGCCCTTGATCTATTGCCAGAACAGGAGGACCAACATCTGAGAATCCTCGACCTGGGTTGCGGAACAGCAGAGTTCCTGAAGCAAATTCTCGAACGACGACCGCTCTATGATGCCGTGGCGATTGACTACAGCACACAGATGCTCGAACAAGCTGCCCTGAAACCGGGATTATCCGAACGAAATGTGACATTCCTTCAACGGGACCTAAACGATGGGATACCTGAGGATATCGGTCAATTCGATCTGGTGAGTTCATTCTCGGCGCCCCATCATCTCCGCGATGAAAACAAACGACAACTACTCCTGCAGGTTGCAGAGCATCTCAAGCCCGGTGGGAGATTCCTGTTCATGGACGCCATGTTTGAGCAGTATGATGACGATGTGTTTCGCCAGACAAAAAATCGTGAATTGAACCGGCGTACGGAGAGACTTAGCGGTGTTGCGCAGGCGGATTTCGTTCGGCTGGAGGAGATCAAAGAATCCCTGTCAAATGAGTCACCTGAGCGCGACAGATTTTCATCGCTTCACAACTATAAGAAGTGGATGGATGAAGCGGGATTCGCTTCAGTCAACCACATGTGGCATTTCTGGATGGAGCACCTTTTCGTGTGCGTCAAATAACGCGGCGAAAAGTCGCTTAACCAGCGCCCACTAGATTCGGCACTACCGCCAGCAGCACGCCAGCCACAGTGGCCGTGCCAATTACGCCTGCCACGTTAGGACCCATGGCGTGCATCAAAATGAAGTTCTGCGGGTCTTCTTCGGTGGCCATCGTCTGAACCACGCGTGCGGCCATCGGAACCGCGGAGACCCCGGCTGCTCCAACCATCGGGTTGATCTTCTCTTTGTAGAAAAGGTTCATCAGCTTTGCCAGCAACACCCCTGATACGGTGGCCATGCCGAAGGCGAACAGGCCTAGCACGAAGATGCTGATGGTCTGCCACTTGAGGAAGACTTCTGCGGGCATTGTGGCGCCAACAGTCAGACCCAGAATGATGATTACGATGTTCATCATCTCGTTTTGTGCGGTAGACGAGAGCCGCTCCACCACTCCTGCTTCCCTGATGAGATTACCGAACATCATCATTCCAACCAGAGGCGCAGCTTTGGGCACCAAAATTGCGATCAATAATGTGGTCGCGATTGGGAAGAGAATTTTCATCCGCGCACTGACGGGCTTATTCGAATACGGCATTCGAATCAGGCGCTCTTTCTTCGTCGTCAGCAACCTTATGATCGGCGGCTGGATGAGCGGAATCAGCGCCATGTAGGAGTACGCTGCCACCGTAGTCGCACCGACGATATCCTCAACTTCTAATCCCGCTGTGGCATGGCCTATTTCACGCATTCGCGTCGAGATAAATATAGTCGTTGGACCATCTGCCCCACCGATAATTCCAATGGACGACGCTTCCAGCAGTCCGAAGTCGAATACTCCCCACATGCCTAACAGCACCGCGCCAATCAACGCAAAGAACACGCCAAACTGTGCCGCAGCACCAAGCAGGAACATGCGTGGATACGCAAGCACCGGTTCGAAGTCCGTGGCAGCGCCCATGCCAAGAAATATCAACAACGGCAAGACGTCTGTGATCAGACCAACTTCCGTTGTGTAGAACAGGAAACCGCCGATCTCAGCATCGGTTGCGGCCTTCGTGAACTCTCCAAGGGGCAGGTTGGCAAATAGCAGTCCGGCGGAGATTGGAACGAGCAGCAACGGTTCTTTTTTACGGGCGATTCCGAAGAATATCAAGAAGCCCGCGATTACCCACATGACAATCATTTTTGGATTGTCATTGATAGCCGTTAGGCCTTCCCAGATGCCTGAAAAATCGTCCATTGCGCGGGCCTAGCCCAGCTCCACCATGGCCTGGCCATGGGCCACTGCATCACCCGGTGAAACCAGAATCGCCGACACCGTTCCATCAGTCGCAGCGGCGATAGTCTGCTCCATCTTCATGGACTCCATGATGATCACACCCTGTCCTGATGTCACGGCATCTCCAACACTCACCAGCACGCTAATGATGCGACCGGGAATTGGCGCGTTTATCGCGCCGGGGGAGCCTGAAGCGGTGGCGGGAGCAGGTGTCGCTGGCGACGGCGCACTTGGTCTCGCCGGTGCCGGTCGAGACGTGGCCGCGGGCGAGACCGATGTTGATCCAGCACTCGCAGGAATATCTACTGAATATGTAGTGCCCTCAACTGTGACATCCACAGGAGAAGTGGCCGTGTCGCCAACCTCAACGTCGTACTCAACGCCGTCAATGGTCAACTTGAATCGCTGCGTCATCTGGACACTCTCGATGGTCGGTCCATCGACCGCCTACGCCCATCCGAGAGCCAACTTGAAACAGAAACATTCGCACTCGCAGCTTGCGGCACCATTGGAGTGGAGTCTCCTCGAGAAAGCGCAATCCCCAGCGCAATCACAGCAACTTGCTTACCAGTTAGCCCGGCTGCTGAACCTGCCTCCGAAGCAGATGCCCCGTCGCTCGAACCGGCTGTTTCCAATGCCTCCATGGCAGATGGTGGGGACATCGTGTTGTTGCCTGTTATGCGATCAAGGAATCGTCGAACCGAGTCCGAGCTGTCAGCACCGCCCATTAGCAGCGCGACGACCATCAGCGCGGCCAGAACCACGAACACCACGCCCATTCCAACGCCCGTCACTACCAGGGCATCTATGAGGATCTCTGAGTCAGACGTAGTTTTGGCTCCCTGCAGAAGAAGTGGGGCTAGCCCCACGGCTACCGATTTTCATTTGATATCTCGTGCACGCATACGCAGAAGAAATAATATCAGCGCCCGGTCATGATTACTCGATATTTTCAACAGACACAGTGTGCACATTCCCATCCAGCTCAACCTGGAATCGATCTGGAGATTGCATCCCTCTCTGATCCGGCACGCCAACCCAATGCGCTTCTGAGTCCACCGCCAGATCAAACTCCTGCATTTCAGATGCCATCACCGACGCCTGATTCAGCGCGATCTCTCGATCTTTTAGGAGCTCGACCGCCTCTTCCCTGCTTACCGCTACGAAGCGGATTTGCGCCCCCGGCGCGGCCTGGGCGATGTGGGGAATATCTACCGTGGCCACTACCCCAATCTTGGGATAACCACCGGTTGTCTGGCGGTCGGACATGAGAATGATTGGTTTTCGGTCACCGGGTATCTGGATGCTGCCGGTCACTACCGCGTCAGAAACGATGTCGTAGGAATCGTTCACAGCTTCGATATCAGGCCCGTCCAGGCGTACGCCCTGCCGGTTTGAACGGTCGGTTATGGTGAATATTTCCTTCAGAAACGTTTGCACTCCATCGGCGGTGAAGTGGTCATCCTGCGGGCCGAGAACAACTCGCACTGGTTGCGGAGATTGCGATTCCGATTGCTCCGGGGCTGGGAAATCGAGCACGGTACCGGCTGAAACAGATCTGGATGGATCACCTGCCGCCAGCTCATCACCTGCCTGAAGCGCCCTTCCATCAACGCCGCCGATGTGAGCCGGTTGATACGTGGAAGACGAACCCAGCACCTGATCGCAGGCCACCCCGCCGGGCAGATGAAGATAGCTGCGAAACCCCGAGACAGGCGCTGCCATGGCCAGTCGATCACCGGCTGAAGCCATGTATACCGTCATTCCTGAAATGGGTGTGCCGTTCAGAGTGGCTCTAAGATCTGCACCGCTGATTGCGAATGCTGTGCTGGCTGTGAACTCTGCAGTGAACGCGCCGAATGTGATTTCGATTGCAGCGTCGCCAACTTCATTGCCCAGCAGGATGTTTCCCAGCCGGAGGGCGTCTCGATCGCTAGCGCCAGATGTGGAGATACCAAAACGCTGATACCCAAAGCGTCCCAGGTCCTGAATCGTGCTCATGAGGCCGGGTGACTCAATGCGAAGCACGTTCGTACTCACGTGCTGGCTCCCTCAACAGGTATCTCGTACGCGCCACCTGCGATCTGCAGCTTAATTACCTCGATCTCCGATTCAGTCTTCGACTCGAACCGAATGAAGCTTCCCGGCTGAATTGGTACCGGCGGATTAGCACTTGGGTCGAAGAACGAAACGGGAGTGAGTCCAATCAAGTTCCAACCACCGGGCGAGTCCATGGGATACACGCCCGTCTGTGATTCCGCTATGCCAACCGCACCCGCAGGCACGCTGATACGGGGTGTCGCGAGACGGGGCGTTGCGATGCGTTCGTCCATGCCGCCCAGATAAGGGAACCCGGGCAAGAAGCCCAGCATGAACACGCGGTACGCACCCGACGTGTGGATGCGGACTACTTCTTCAGTTGTAATGGCGTTGTGCTCCGCTACGCGCTCCAGATCAGGCCCCGCCTCACCGCCGTAGTAAACCGGCAACGTGAATGTGAGCGGTTGCCGTTCATCTGAACTGAGCGACTGAGAGCGTGATATCGCCGCCTGAATCGCCATCTCCATCTCAGCATGCGTAACCACCATCGGGTCAAAGTTCACGAGTGCTGAGCGATAGGTAGGGATGACCTCACCGATTCCAGTTGGGGCGTCAGACTCAATTGAGGCCGTGAAATCGTAGACAGACTGGTTGATATCAGCGTCCACAGCATCTCCAAACTCTACGACCAGCGCAGAGTCTCCCGCATTGAGGACGCGCGGATAGTCAGGCATCAAATCAGGCGATTATCTCTGACATAGGCTTCACCTCAACACCTTCAGCGCTGAGAGCCTCACGGACTTTGATTGCGATCTCCACCGCTCCAGGATTATCCCCGTGCAGGCAGATTGTGTCGGCTATAAACGGAATTTCATCGCCGTTTACAGCGGTGACCTTGCCCTGCGTGGCAATCTTGATCACCCGTGCCACCACGGCATCGGGATCGTGGATGACCGCGCCCGGTTCGGAACGTGGGACAAGCGTCCCCTCTGGAGTGATAGCGCGGTCAGAATAGGCCTCACGAGCCACTCGAACTTCAGCGCCTAGAGCCAACTCTTCCCACTTTGACCCGGCCAGCACTACATGGATGAGAGATGGATCAAACGCGTGAATCGCGTCAATAATTGCCCCTGCTTCCTCAGCGTCCACAACCGCCCGGTTGTACATCGCCCCGTGCGGCTTCACGTGCTGCAGCCCGTTACTCCCAGTGAAAGCAGACAGTGCTCCCACCTGATAGGCAACTGCATTGTTCACCTCAGATGGCGTGAGCGTCATGGCCCGCCGCCCGAAACCTGCAAGATCTGGATACGCAGGGTGTGCGCCAACCTTCACGCTGTGCTGAGAGGCAAGGTCAACTGACGCCCTCATCCAGTTGGGATCACCAGCGTGAAATCCGGTGGCCACGTTGATGGATGAAACGTACTTGATGATCTCTTTATCCAGCTCCATCTCATACGCGCCAAACGACTCGCCCATATCGCAATTGAAGTCGATCACACCCGTTGGTTGAGCCTTTGTCACGTCCGTCCTCCAACACCGAGTTAACACAATCTTGCAGTAGGTTTGCAGCGTAGCACAGCCAGACGCTGGGATAGACTCGCCGCATGGCTCGGCTGCTCAAAAAACTGATGAGTATGGATTCGCAATATCTTCAAGTATTGCTCCAGCGGCAGATGTTCCTCGACAGGCGGAGATTGCAAGTCATCGGCATTGTTATCGCGCTGTCGGTTGGTGCACTGATCCTGATTAGATCGGGCACTGATACACGCCGGGACGCATCAGATTTTGATCAGGCTGACCAAGTGCTCACAGAAGACGAGGCCCTGGCGATTCCTTTTGAGGAAGCTCAAGATTTGGGTCTCACGGAGGCGCCAACCGTGTGGCTGGCCCGACAGATCAGCTTTGGTGAGTACTCAACACTTGCCGGTGATCGGGCCAGAGCATTCGCCGGAACGCGAGAAGTAAGTCCAAGCGCTATAACGTGGGTTATCTCAATGAACGGCAATCGGAGCACCCCACTACTTGGCGACGACGTGGTCGATTTCGATAATGTGGTCGTCGTTCTCGATGCTATCTCTGGAGAGCCATTTCAAGTTGCATCGTACTTTGAAGACTTCGAGTCAGACGTACGTCTACCCGGCTTCTTTGATCGAGGCGAGCCGTGCGACGAAAACGATCTGGGTGTGTTTGAGCGAATATTCCGTTCAACTTGCCCGTGGCCGGTACCAGATCAGGTTCCACAAGATGAAACGACGCCCCAAGATGCTGCCCCGGAGGGAGCATAGCGAGCTAAGCGCCTACACCTGGCAGGCTAACTCTCGAACCGCGCAAATCTGTGACGGTTGGGTTAGGGACTAACTTCGGAACCGATGATTATTAGGCCGATAACTATGATTGCTGCCATCACTATCAGTACCAGCGATAGGGCCGTGTCTTTACCGTTCCATCGAGATTCCATCATTGCTCCCTGAAGTCTTGATCAATTTGCGACGCCCCATTCTCTCCAATCCGGCTGCGCCGTGCAATTTTGCGAAGCGCAAGCGAGCCTAGAAGGTGTGAGCGCGACGAGAGGGGCGGGGAACTCGTCTCGTTTCTAACTACTTGAACGCGTACCCTTTTTCACGCATTGAGACAAAGGTCTGACGGCCAATGATCACATGATCCACCACTTCAATATCCAGTATGTTCCCAGCCTGGATCAGGCGCTCCGTCATCTTCACGTCCTCATCGCTTGGATGTGGATCACCGGATGGATGGTTGTGGACAATTGCAATGGCCGGACAGGTCCATCTCACCGCTTCAGCAAACACCTCTGCCGGCCTTACAAGCGCCGCGTTGACGCTTCCCACATAGAGATTGTGGATTAGAACCACCCGATTCTTAGTATTGAGAAGGATGATCCGGAGATGCTCTCTCTCAAGCCCGTTCATCTCTGCCATCACCAGATTGGCTATGTCTTCAGGAGTTTCAATCGCCGCTTGATCGTCGTTTCGTACCGACGCGACCCGTTTACCCAACTCGATTCCGGCCATTATCTGGCAGGCCTTTGCGTGTGAAAGGCCTCGCTCCGCGATTAGCTCCGGATAGCCAATGCGTGCCATTCCCGAAATCCCGTCATACTTCGCCAGAATCCGGGTCGCCATAGCAAGCGCGTTTTCGCCCTCAAGTCCCGTTCTTATGAGAATCGCCATCAGCTCGGCGTTGGTAAGGGCTTCAGCGCCCTGCTCTTTCAATCGCTCTCGAGGCCGATCCCGCATGGGCATATCGCGTATTGCGGGGGCTTTTGGTGGAGCACCGTGCCGGTACTCTTCAGCGATCATTGTTTGGCTGGCCATGAGCGGATCCTCGCAGAACTTCTATGATTCCAACGAGTTATACGGACTTTGCCTGTCTATCTCATACCCACGGATGTCTCACACATCACGCGATATACGAGAACACCCGCTGCATCAGCGATTGAATTCACCTCGCCTCAGATTGCCTTGGCCCGTTCGATCTGTACCCGTGTCATTCTCAAATAGCGTCTGTTTACTGTGCGAAATAACGAATAATTCGAGTATGGAATGGTGCTGTATTTCGGGGCGCTAAAGGCCAGCACGTCCCCTGTGCAATTGTCGAGATCAAGAAATGCGCCCCTCCCCACAGGCCATAAGGACTATTCCCCTTCTCGATATCGTCAGGATCAGAATCTGAAACATTTTGAGTATACCCACCCATAGTAGTTTCGCCCTTCGTCGCTGCGTAGCTCATGGGGCGTGTCCTAGGATAATGGCTCAGGTACCTGATTGGACCTCAGTATCTCGACACAAAATGGACTGATATGGCGAACATTCTTGTAATTGACGATGACACCAGCGTGCGGCTTGAGGCCTCACGATTTCTTGAAAGCAAAGGGCACGATGTAACCGCGGTTGGAAATTGCAGCGATGGAGCAACCGCCATTGGCCGCACGAACCCTGATGTGGTTGTGCTAGATCGCCAGCTGCCGGATGTAGACGGCCTGACCCTGCTCCAGAAGCTTCGTAAGAACGAATCAACCGCACAGTTGCCAGTGATCATGATGACTGAGCGCGAAACGGCCAGAGAGCACGGCGAAGTCAAAGCACTGGGCGTGGTTGGGTATCTTGAGAAGCCGCTCAAAGTTGAAGAGTTGGAAATGCCACTCACACTAGCGTTACGGGCAAGTGGAGTGGCACCCATGGCGCAGAGGTCGGGGCCACAACCGCGCCAGGCACCGGCTGGGCAGCGGCCTGGATAATGCTCTGGCAGACCAGGCTCCCTGCCTGGTCGCTACTTCCTCAGCAGATGGACACCCCGGAATCGGATATCGCGGGAGTGTGATGGCGTATACGTCCTCAACACTGGCATGGTGGGAGCGGACTCATCGCGGTGGTGAGAAAAACGTCCTCTCTAATCCGCATGTGGTTGTGCTCTACCGAAACCCGGATACCCGGGTCGCATGGAAGTTCTTCGGCGAAGCGACCGTTCATCAAGATGACGATGTGCGAGCAGACGTCATGTCCCGAACCGTCCAGCCTGAGTTGGACAGAGACCCCGCCGGCAACGGATTCGCCGTCGTCATGGAGATCGACCGGGTCGAGACCATGCAGGGCGAAGTCTTGATGTCCCGGGACTAAGCCCCCGGTGACTATCCCCGATAGCCGTCGGGCTTGCCCGGCCTCCCGCGCTCCACATTGGGAGCGCGTTGAATCAAACCGAGAATGGCAAACGAAGGCGGGCGGGGCAAGCCCCGCAACTACCCGTTCAGTACGCGTAAATTATTGATTACGGCGCACCCGTCGGCCGAACTACGCCCCGTCGCTCGGCAACACCACCGTCTCACCCGTTCGTACCGAGCGGGTGACCGCGTCTGTCCACTCCATGTAGCGAACGCCATCGTAGAAGTCCGTGTGGGTGATTGGCTCAATCCCACGGATGGCGTTAATGAACTCTTCCTCAACTCTCCAGCCGCCAATCTTGTCGGCAGCAGGCGTCACCGGTGAAAGCTCATCATCTCCACGTCGAGCGGCAGAAAGCTGGAGCCCTCCGGTTTCGGCAGGGCCACCACTCGCAATGTGAATTGTGCCTTCAGTGCCGTGAATGAAGATGTCTACGGGGCGAGCATGTCCAAGCACGTTTGAAAGGGAGTAGCGCATCTGACCACCAACTTCCATTTGGCAGATCACATCAACATGATCAGGAATGGTCATTGGGACACGATGGCCGTCATCATCTGTACGGTGATTTACCAGCGTCTGTCCGACCGCGGATACCGTACGAGCGGGACCAACCCAGCGCATCATCGCTTCGTACCAGATGCCCATCGCCATGATGTTATTGCCCGAAAGATCGCGGTCTTGTCGCCAGTGCAGAGGCGTATCTGAATCCGGGTAGCTGGCACCCTGCGCGATAGCAGCGTTTAGCGTGATGAGTTCGCCAATGTAGCCGTTGCCAATCATCTCTTTAATGGTGGCATCGATACTCAGTGTGTGCGGCGCAGGAACAATCTGCGCAATCTGGCCCGGATTGGCCTTCGCCGTGTCCAGCATGGCATGCGCTTCAAGGCTGTTCATGGCCATACGAGCCTCGCACATCACATGCTTGCCGGCATCCAGTGCGGCAATGGTGGTGGTGGCGTGAAGATACGGCCACGTACCAATGCAGATGGCATCTACGTCATCGTTGTAGATCACCTCTTCCCAATTAGACGCGGCGTGAGGGATATTGAACTCATCGGCAGCGCTCTGACTCGACTCGAGCGATCGGTTAGCGACGGTAATGATTTCAACACCCGCTTGCTCGTTCAAGCCTGGCAAGTGCCGAAGACGCGTGTTTCCGCCCGCGCCAATTAGTCCAACTTTGATGGTGTCCGCTGCCATTTTCAATTCCTTCTTGATACTGGTGCCGGGTCCGGTATGTACGCATAGACGTTAAATACGAAGGCCAAACTCTATCGCTACGGATCAAACGTGTCGAGATCATACAATTTCAGCGTGCTAGCATCGATTTCTAGACCGCAGTCGATATGTCCAAATAGAGGAACACGCGAATTGATCGTCGCTAAAGACGTGACGCTGGAAAACGAAGATGTAGTGATCAACTGGTCGGATGGCCACATCAGCCGCTACCCGCACCGAGAACTCAGAATCGACTGCGCCTGCGCCGCCTGCATTGAAGAGATGACGGGCCGTCAGATCCTGGACGTACTCTCAGTCCCCACAGATATATTTGCAGTCGACTACCTCGAAGTAGGGAGGTACGCCATCCAGTTTGCGTGGAGTGACGGCCACGCCACCGGAATCTACCCCTTCACCATGCTCCGCAAGATTTGCAGATGCGGAGCAGACCACTCCAACGAGCAGCCAGCGCCAGCGAAGGGTCCGAGGCGCGAGGGCCGGTAAACCATGCTCGAACCTCGCCCGGAAGCGCTGTCTCTGTAGGGGCAATCCCTGTGATTGCCAAGGCCCGTGATGGCCGCGGCAACCTGTAGTATCGTGCCGCTCACCGAAATACCCGCCAATTGGAGATGCCCTGATGGTCGATCAACAGACTGAATCTAAAGTAACCAGCAAGGTACCCGCCCCCGGCGCCATGCCCAACGGTCTGCAGTGGTTTGAGGGCGAGTTGTACGTGATGGACCAGGAGACCGACGATGTCTGTGTGATCGATGAATCGGGCAACTTGATTCGACGGATCACCACCCCGACTGAGAACGGCTCCGGAATCAGCGTGGGCGGTGGCTATCTCTGGACGGCGTCCAACGGCAACACCACGTCACGTGAGTACCGGGACACGGACACGCATAAGGGATGCATACTTCGACTCGATCTCCAGACTGGCGAAGAGTTGGACCGTATCCCCACGCCAGATGGCAAAGGCATCCACGGCATAGAGTGGGATTTCGAACGAAACATGCTCTGGGTGACGGCGACAGATCCGAAGAACATAATTCTGATAGACGCACTTGGCGATAAGAGCATCGTCCACACCATCAGTTGCGATTTAGCACGCCTTCACGGACTCGCGCTTGAAGGCGATTCCATCTGGTGCGCGCACACCACAGACAACGTGATCGTCCTCTACGACATCGAGAGCGGCGCAGAGCGTGATCGCATCACCATGGGACCAGAAGACCCATTCGTCCACGGCCTATCGAAGAAAGACGGCATCCTCTGGTTCGCAGACGCCAACTTCGCAGGCGTTCGCCACACTGGCACCCGGGGAGTCCCGGCGGTGGGTACGCTGGAGCGGTAGGCCGCTGCCGGACGTAGCATGGGCATCTCTGCCCATGCGAGTCAACGACTGACACTCCGCACACCAACCGCCGTAGACGCAACCCTTGTGGTTGCCTGCTTTCGCCATAAATCCACGCCACAACAGCCGGGTACCCACAAGGGGCACAGCTACAGAAGACAGGAACCCGACATTCGCCGTAGACGTAACCCCGGTGGTTGCCTGCGTTCACCCGACGCGAAGAGGGGCACGCCGAAACGTGCCCCTACATCAAATTAATCGTGGTCTACGGCCTACTCGCCCAGCAGCTTCTTCGTCGTGGCGATTACATCTGCCTCGTTCGGGAGGAAGAGGTTCTCAAGGTCTCGGCTGTACGGTACCGGCGTGTGGGGGCCGGTTACTCGCTTGATTGGTGCATCCAGCAGATCGAATGCCTTCTCGGCGATGACGGCTGAAACCTCAGATGCCATGGAGGCTCGAGGGCTGTCTTCATCGACGATCACAACCTTGTTGGTCTTTGCCACAGAGTTGAGGAATATCTCCTCATCCAACGGGGAAAGACTGAGCAGGTCTACGACTTCGGCTGAGATGCCTTCTTTCGCGAGCTGATCAGCGGCATTGTTGCAGACCTCTGTGGTCCACGACATGCCAACCAGCGTGACATCTGTACCCACTCTTGTGAGACGGCCCTTGCCGAGTTCAATGATGTATTCCTCATCCGGCACGAAGCCGGTGAGGTTGATCAGCTTCTTATGGTTGCAGACCATCACCGGGTCATCATCTCGGATTGATGCTGCCAGCAGGCCGCGTACGGAGTAGGGGTCTGAAGGCACAACTACTTTGATACCTGGCAGATGCGCCAGTATCGAGTAGAAGTTGGATGAGTGCTGTGCCGCGTGTCCAGTTCCGCCGCCGGAGCGGGCGAACATGGTCAACGGAATACGAGTCTGGCCGCCAAACATGTAGCGACTCTTGGAGGCGTTGGAGATGATCTGGTCCATCGCCACACCAATGAAGTCGAAGTACATAAGGTCGACGACCGGCCTCAGGCCGGTAAGAGCAGATCCGATGGCTGCGCCAAGGAAGCCAGCCTCCGAGATCGGAGTATCGACGATACGTTGTGCGCCAAAGTCCTGAATCAGGCCTTTGGTTGCGGCAAATGGGCCGCCCCATGAGTCGATGATGCCCTGGTCTTCCCTGCCGGGTCCGCCGGCGACATCCTCGCCCATCACGTAGACGTTCTCGTCACGGTTGAGCTCATCTCTCAGCGTGCGCTGGAAAGAGTCTCGGTAGCGTTCTTCCCTGCCGGGAACTTCAAAGCCGGGGCCAAGAGGATTTATTGATGTTGTTGTCATTATGTATTGGTCTCCAGAGGTGGGAAATATGCCTGAGTTTGAAACGGTTAGCGTCTAGCGGAGGCCCTGCACCGGGTTTGAGTAGTTCACGTAAACATCCGTGTACAACTCTTCCGGATCTGGCATTGGACTCTCGATGGCGAACTTGACCGCGCCTTCAATCTCTTCCTCAATTGCATCCCGAATCGCTTTGAACTCAGAAGCTTTCATGAGTCCCTGCTCACCTACAGTCTTCTCAAAGGCGGGAATTGGGTCTTTCGCCAACCAGATGTCTTCTTCTTCCTGGTGTCGGTAGGTGTGAGGAATATCGGCGTGGAAGTGACCGTGATATCGGTATGTCTTCATCTCCAGCAGCGTGGGACCTTCTCCGGCACGTGCCCGAGCGATTGCCTCTCCCGCCGCTTCGTACACCGCCAGCGCATCCATGCCGTCCACCACCACTCCAGGGATGGCGTAGGAAGCCGCACGATCTGCAATATCTTTCACCGGCACGGCGTATTCGACTGACGTCGACTGGGCGTACCCGTTGTTTTCGCAGGCGAAGATGACAGGGAGGTTGAACACAGACGCCAGGTTCACACTTTCGTGGAACACACCCTGGTTGGTTGCGCCGTCGCCGAAGAATGCAACTGCAACGCCGTCCGTCTTCTTGTACTTGTGAGTAAACGCCGCTCCAACCGCCAGCGGAATTCCGGCACCAACAATTGCGTTTGCACCAAGCATTCCCTTGGAGAAGTCGGCGATGTGCATGGAGCCGCCCTTCCCCTTGCAGAGGCCAGTCGCCCGGCCAAAGATCTCAGCCATCATGCCCTTAGTGTCGAGCCCCTTGGCGATACAGTGGCCGTGGCCGCGATGAGTGGATGAGATCCAGTCGGTGTCTTTCAGGTGCGCGCAGATACCGGTAGGCCCTGCTTCTTCTCCATCGGACGTGTGGGCGACGCCCATTGCATTGCCCTTAGCTGTTTCCTCAAGGAGTCTCTCCTCAAAGCGACGAATGCGATACATCGTCTCGTACATCCAACTGAGCTTTTCCTGTGGAACCGCCATCAAATAGTGTCCTTTTGTTAAGTCAGGGTCCAGATAAGTTCTGATATTTCTGGGTAAGTAGTCGATTGACTACGCACCCGAGCCTACTTGCAGCAACGAATCGTAACATTGGTACAGCGAAATCGGGGCGTCAACACAATCAGACTACGGAGATATATTGCATATGAATTTGGGGGGTCATCGTGGATCAACTATGGGTTGAAGTTGAAGAAAGTCCAAACAGTGAGTATCTCCCCATGCGGGTGTTCGAAACTCAGAGCGAGATTACCGCGGCCGACTCACTAGTAGTTGAAGGTCTTAATCCCGATGGCAGCACCGAGGTCATAGTGGGCTGGTCGTCAGAGGACGACGGAACGCCCACGGGAATCCAGTTCGCCAGCGTTACGGATTCAGGGGCAGCGGTATCAGTGCTGGTTGTTGGCGGCGACTACGGCCTACGAATCAGAGCGGCAACTTCGTCTGGTGCGTGGAGCCTGGAAAACGCCGACGAACGCGGCGAGCCGTATCTGCTTCTGCCTCCGGAGACGAAAATCAGTTTGGCTGAACGGTAGGCTCAACCGGCTGATGCCATTGGGAAATGCATAGTGCCGGTAGCGGCGGGTCTAAGACCAAACCCCGCGTGCCGCGTAATCGTTTGTGCATTCAGACCGTAGCGATCAAAGAGCGGGTCTTAGACCCGTCGCTACCGTCCGATCAAACCGAGAAAACTACGCTCGCGGCGGGTTCTTCGGCTGAAAGATTGAGCCTTCGCCTGGGAGGTCCGAACCAACGATCTTCTGCTTGCGGGTCTTGAGTCCCGGAATGCTGCTCCTCATTGCGAGTGCAGCGAATGCGCCGATAGATCCAAGAGCAGCAATGCCCATGAACTTCTTGCGGCTCATGCCAGTTGGTTCTGATGACTTATTGTCAGCCACCGTTCCTCCAGTTACTTCGTACGTTATTTCATTTGTGGGTGGCCTTACCGTGAGCCACCAAAATTTGCTGCGTTGATCATAACGCGTGGGTAGGCGTTGTGCACAGTCCCCAGACGTGATCATCTGATGGAACCCGTTTTCCCAAAAATCGGAGCCAGTTGCACTGCTTATGAGTGGTTGTTTAATACAACAGGGATGCCCCTTAAAAAGGGGGCACCAACCCCGATCAAAACCAGACGATTTCGACCACTGCCCCAAACACGCGAACGTCACTGCCGTCAAGGGGAAATAGCAGACCAGTTTCCAGTTCAAAAACAGCTTGGAATCCCATCGGATCTTGCCTTGACACTCCAATACGCAAATGATAGTTTTCACAATCGATAGATCGGGTGTTTGTGGTGCCCGGATTCGCGTCTGAAACAACTTTTTAGTGGGACCAAAATCCCAGCGCAAAATACGGGGGCCTGAAAAGCGGATGGATCTCATCCCACTGACAGCTGAACAGTGGGGCGATAGCGGGAATGCAATCAAGCTTCTCTGGCTGTCTCTCCTCTTTGCCGTAACCGGCAGCGGATCATTTGTCACAGCTCATGCCATGATTCCGTCCGCAATCTCAACGGGACATCTTCCGGCGAAGTTCAACAAGCTTCGCATCCCTCTCTACATCCTTGGATTCACGGCAGTCGCAGCCATTGCAGTAAACGTGTTTTTTATCATTGGGTTTCTCGGATACATAGACGACGTTTTTTCCACCAGATACCGATAATTCCCCCGAACTAACCAATTAGCGCTCGACCAGACACCGTTGGTCGTAAGTTGAAAACGAAAGACGATTGAGTACAGCTCAAACACCGCCTCCAACAAAAAGCGGCCCACCGACCTGGGTAAAGGTTCTCGTACCAATAATTGGATTGGGAGGACTTGCTGTCACAGGAGTTGCGGTCGCAATTCTGGTTTTCGTTCTCACGGCGTGGCTCAACCTGCCTCTTCCAGTGTTTGGATTTGACGACCCACCGGTACAGCCAATTGCGTTCCCTCACACGTCACACGCTGGCACGGACGTTCTGCTAGACATCAATGGCGATGCTCGAATCATGCCGGACGGCAGTCAGATTAAAGGCATGGGACTGGACTGCACCTTCTGTCACCGCACGGTCACTACATCAGGTAGCGCCGGTGTACCACCTGTTCAGCTCTGTTCCTTCTGTCACCGAGTAGTTGGATCAGAAGACAAAGTCGGATTGACCCAATTAAGAGATATATCGTTCCTTGAACCATTTGTTGACGCCATCAACTGGCAGCGGGTTCACCGCCTTCCAGACAGCGTCAGGTTTGTCCACGACCCGCACATCCGTTTCCTCTCTGAACACCCTGCGGCCATTGGCAACAATGACGCTGTAAACGGTTTGGAATCGGTCAGTCCTTCACAGGTCTGTTCCACGTGTCACGGCGACATTGCCACCATGGAAAAGGTAAAGCAGGTTGAGCCCCTCAAAATGGGCCAGTGTGTAAATTGCCATCGAGATAACAACGCTCCGGTTGACTGTTCAACCTGCCACTTCTAAGTCTGGAAATTTAGTGAGTTCAATTACGGGCATGACGGATCAGGTTTCAAGAAGAAAATTCCTATCGATGGTGGGCGCTTCCACCACCGGGGCAGTTTTGTTTGTTGCCTGTAGCAGCATTCCAGACGAAGAGTTCATTATTCAGGCTCCTGTAGAGCTGCCTGAAGACCTTGTTAAAGGGCGTGACAACTGGTTTGCAACTACTTGCGGCGTCTGCGACGGCGGCGAGGGTGTTCTAGTTCGTGTCATGGAAGGCCGAGCCAAGAAAATCGCAGGTAATCCTGACTTCCCTATAAACCTTGGTAAGCAGAATGTGCGGTGTGACTCAGCTCTTCAGATGCTGTACCACCCCGACAGGATTGCCCAGCCGATGGCCAAGTCTTCCAAGGGATCTGGCTTCACGCCGATGTCATGGGGCGAAGCTGAAGATCTTCTTAAGAAGTGGTCTGGCGAAGGTCGCGTAACCGTCGCCACGAACCCAATTCGAGGTCAGATCGGCAAGGTAGCCGCAGATTACGCCGACAAGTTCAACGGCAAGCACATTCAGTTCCAGGCTCTGGAGCAGGGTGTGCTCCACGGCGCAATGAAGTCTGTCTTCGGCACCGACCGACTTCCGGAGTTTGATCTGGGCAACGCTAAGACAGTCGTAAGCTTCGGCGCCGACTTCCTTGGCACATGGATTTCACCAACCCGCTACTCCACCAAGTACGGTGAGTTCAGGAATGCTGCAACCGGCCCCGGCCGCGGAAATCTCTACCAAATAGAGCCACGCATGTCGATCACAGCTGCATCCGCCGACAAGTGGATTCCTAACCGACCCGGCATGGAGGGCGAGATCGCCCTGGCCATGGCTGCTGTCATTGTTAAGGACAAGCTCGTCTCAGACGAAAACATCGCTCGCTACACGGCCAACCTGCCTGACGGCGCGCTTGATGTCTTCAATCTATCTATAGTCGCTGCACGGGCGGGCGTCACTGAGGACACCATTCACGACCTGGCGCACACTCTTGCAGAAGAGGGCCCCAGCCTGGTGATTGGTGGCGGATCTTCGGGCGCTCACACCAACGGTAGTTTCAATCTCAACGCAATCTACTCACTGAATATTCTTCTGGGATCAGTTGGCGCCAAGGGTGGCGTATTCCTGAACCCGGACTCCCCTATTGACGGCCTGCCATCCAGTGCAACTGGCGCTTCATTCGCCGACTGGGAAGCTGAGCTTGCTGAGTGGAGAGCTGGCAACGTAAATACGGTCATTCTTCGCGGAGCGAACATCGTTCACGGCCTACCACGGTCTGTAAACGCCAAGCAGGCACTAGATGAAGTTCCACACGTAATCGCATTCGCAGATGTTCTTGATGACACCTCTGCAATGGCTGACCTTGTACTGCCCGAAGCCTCATTCCTTGAGACGTGGGGTGTCGATATTCCTGAGCCCGCTCCTGGTTACCAGACACTTGGCTTCCAGCAGCCGGTATCCACCCCTGCACGAACACGCGACGGCCTTAAGGTCTTGTCCGACGCACGGGGCTTTGGCGACGTTCTTCTGCGAGCTGCCAATGGCGATCTAGGCGCAAACGACATGAAGTCATTTGTGGACGACGTTGCTAACACGCTTCAAGACAACGGCGGCGGCTCTGTAACCGCTCCGGACTCAACGCTCCTCAAGCGCGGTCTACTTCAGCGCGGTGGCTGGTGGGATACGAACGCACGAGATCGTTCACGACCACAGGATGCCCCGGCACTCACCAACCTTCACGCCTCTCCGGAATTCTCCGAGCCAACTGAGGGAGAAGGCGAAGTATTCTCATTGATGCCATTTGCATCTCAGGCACTACTTGATGGACGTGTCGCAGCGTCTCCGTGGGCACAGGCAGTGCCTGACCCAATCACTTCGGCCGCATGGACTACGTGGGTTGAGATCAACCACGGAACAGCTGCGCGATTGAAGATTTCACAGGGTGATCGACTGATCATCAAGTCATCGACTGGTGAGATTGAAGCACTTGCTTACCCTCACCGAGCCGTACCGCCAGACATGATCGGCGTGCCGATCGGTCAGGGCCACGAAAATGGTGGTCGCTGGGCGGAAGGCCGCGGATCCAACGTTCTTTCGATCCTGGTCGATCAGAAGGACTCTGAAACCGGTGCGCTGGCATGGGCCGCCACGAAGGTTCGAGTAATAAACACTGGCCTCAACAACGAAATTGCCAAGGCAGAAGGTACTGTCGAAGCGTTTGAAGTTGAGCCTATGTTCCCAATCGCGGTTGTGGAGCCGGGTGGAAATGCTAAAGAGACAATTCACCGCGCTGAAGAAGCCCACGACCCTTACGCCGATCCAAATGATCACTAGAGCAAGAACCAGGAAGATAAAGTAAATGGTCACTCAGCAAGACAGTCCGTATAAGTGGGGCATGGTGGTAGATGTGGACCGCTGTACCGGTTGTCAGGCGTGCGTTCTTGCGTGTCAGGTAGAGAACAATATTCCGCTGAACACGGAAAACCTCTACAAGCAGCAGCGAATCTTCGCCTGGATTCGTATCGAGCGGTACTGGGAAGGTGAATTCCCGAACGTGAAGGCCCGCTTCATTCCAATTCTTTGCCAGCAGTGTGGGAACGCTCCTTGCGAGCCGGTTTGCCCGGTCTTTGCGACGTACCACAACAATGAAGGCATGAACGTTCAGGTTTACAACCGCTGTGTCGGTACTCGATACTGCGCCAACGGTTGCCCTTACCACGTTCGATTCTTCAACTACTGGGAGCCGGTATGGCCTGAGAGCCTCCGCAACCAGTTGAACCCGGATGTAACCGTGCGCTCACGTGGCGTCATGGAAAAGTGCAGCTTCTGCGTGCAGCGAATTCGACGCGCAGAGCGGAAGGCCCGTGGCGAAGACCGACTGGTGCTCGATGGTGAAATTCAGACTGCCTGCTCACAGGCCTGCCCGACGGACGCTCTTGTGTTCGGTAATCTCAAGGACGAAGACAGCCGGGTCTCAACGATGTCTCACGACACGCGGCACTACAAGCTACTTGACGAAAAGTTAGGGACTGACCCGAGCGTGGTTTACCTTGCCAGGGTTGAAGAAAAAGAGGGTGCGGCAGCGCATGGCTAGTCGTATCACAGCGGCCGCGCATGATGATCGGCCTACGTTCCAGGAGGCGGCGGTTGATATCGTCAACGCGCCTTCAACCGCACTCAGTTCCACCACAGCACGCTGGTTCCTTATCCTGGGTGCTATGTTTGTGCTTGGCGTAGTTGGTTTCGTCCTGAAAATCGTTGACGCTGGCATGGATGATCGAGCCTCGTGGGGCTACTACGTTGCGATGGTTTCATTCCTGCTGTCCACCGCTGCTGGCGCACCAATGCTCTCCATCGCACCAGTCCTTGCAAAGGCAAACTGGATCCGGCCGGTGATGCGTATCTCGCAGCTCTTCTCAGCTATTGGTGTACTCACCGCAATCATGTCAATTCCGTTGATCTTCCTTCTCCCACCACTGGTTGAAGACGAAGTCAGACGCCGCTCCATCTGGTTTGGATCACCTGCATACTTTCCGCACATGTGGGACACGATTGCCATCTTTGGTCTCGTGTTCATTGGACTGGCTCTGCTCTGGTCCAGTTCACTTCCTGACCTTGCCGCAATTCGTGAGAACGGCGGTGGCAGACGTCAAAAGTGGGCCCGCAGACTGGCACCCGGGTTTATTGGCACGTGGGGGCAGTGGAAAGCGCTAAAAATGCGTATGGGCGTACTGAGTGCGTTCTACTTCCTGTTCCTTGTATTCACCCACGTCTTGTTTGCATCTGACTACATCCACGCACTCGTGCCCGGCTACAAAGACGCTATCTTCCCGATGTACCACGCACTGACCTCTCTGCAGGCAGGAGTGGCATCAGTGATTCTGGCAACATACTTCTTCTGGAAGTACGGTGGGTTTGATCGCTACATTGGTATCAATCAGATGTGGAACCTGGCAAAGCTCCAGTTCGCTCTATCATTGCTCTGGTTCTACTTCTTCTTCTCAGCATGGATAGTTTTCTGGTACAGCCGTACACCGCAGAATGAAAAGGTAATTGAACTGTTTGACCACGGTCCTTACATGTGGGCATTCCTGGGCACGCTGTTCTTTAGCTTCATCATTCCAATGTGGACGCTGATGTG
>CAUZJA010000003.1:0-36582 GCA_963579925.1 Dehalococcoidia bacterium
AGGTGGAATGACGATATCGACCATCGGCGCGGAAAGAACGAGCAGCATTGTGTTTGGCCCTGACAACGTGAAATCGTTCGCTGCACAACAACTTTCAGGACTCCAGGAGTATCCGGCGTACTACGCCTTCATGGCAGGAATAAATCGAATGGACCACCGGTTCTCGGTCAAGTGCCACCATCTGACGAGTTGAACACGGATGAAGTAGTTCAGGCGGTCTCATCAGGTGCCGTCATTGTTGATGCCAGAGTTCCGCGTCTGTACGCCGCCGGTCACATAGATGGCTCACTCAACATCCAGCTGAACGACTCGTTCGGGATCTACGTTGGATGGTTGGTTGAATTCGATAAGCCACTGGTTCTCATTCTGCCCACGGACCGAGCCGATGCCGCCGAGGAGGCGACGACTCAGCTACTCCGCATCGGTTGGGACAATGTGGTGGGCCATCTAGCGGGCGGCTTCGACGCGTGGGTGGAGGCCGGGCAATCTGTGGCATCCAACGAGGTCTTCACAGTTGACGATTTGTACCGGGAATATGTTGGACAGGAGTCGCCAGTGATCCTGGATGTCCATCAGCACGATGAATGGGATGTGGGGCATATTCCCCGCAGCACCCATTTTCATCTTGGACATTTCAGCGGTGAGCTCCCAGAACTGCCTCGGGACCGCGAGGTATGGACAATTTGCGCCGGTGGTGATCGATCAGCAATCGCCGCAAGCCTGCTTCTGAAGGCCGGATGGAAAGTTCGGGCGGTTACGCCCGGTGGGGTTCCTGATTGGGCGGCCAGTGGCTATCCGATTGAGTTGGATAGCGAATAGTCGTTACTTCCACGCCACCTAATCTTCAGTTGCAGGTACGATGTAGAGGCCCGGGGGATGCGGCACCGCAATAAGGGCGAAAGTTGCGTGTCTAATGCCGACATTGGGTAGCAAGTTCCCTTCGAGTTTCCTCAGGGAACTTTGAGAACGGATGAACCGACGACGCGACGACTACGGCTTCAGCACATTGACGGGATTCCCATCCATCCAAGCTTGCACGTTCTTCACTGACTCAATCATGAAGTTCTTCAAGCTGGCCCTGGTGGAGTAGCCCAGATGCGGTGCCAGCAGAACGTTGTCCAGCTTGAGTAACGGGTGGTCGGCAGGGAGTGGCTCAACGTCGTAGACATCCAGAGCTGCGCCAGCGATCTTGTGCTCCCGAAGCGCTGCGATGAGGTCTTCCTCAACGACGATTGGTCCTCGGGACGTGTTCACAAGGAATGCTGATGGCTTCATCAGGTCGAAGTCTCTCGACGTGATCCAGCCGCGGCTGAGGTCGGTCAATGGCACATGAATGGAAAGCACGTCCGAGCGGGTGAATAGTTCATCTCGTGACACCAGCTCAACGTTGTTGGCCGCGGCGCGTTCGGCGTCCAGTGTTGGTCCCCACGCGATGACGTCCATATCAAAGAAATTACCGAACTGCGACACGCGGGTGCCAAGTCGGCCCATTCCCAGAATCCCAAGCGCCTTGCCGCCCAGTCCTTCGGCAACGCGGGTTTGCCACTTGCCCTGCCGCATCTGAGCATCTTCCCATGTGATGTGGCGCGTTACGCCCAGCACCAGTGCCCAGGCGAGTTCTGCGGTGGCGTTGCCGCGGCTTGGCCCACCCCCGGTGATGCAGACGGTGATACCCAACTCGGCAGCTGCTGGCTCATCTACGTTGGCTTGCCTGCCGCCCGTACCCGCTATCAACTTCAGATTGGGTAGCCGAGTCAGCACTTCTCGCGGGAAACGCGTTCGCTCGCGCGTCGTAACGATGGCTTCGTACGGAGTCAGTCGTTCCACCAGCGCTTCGACGTCCAGCAATGTGTCGTAGAAGAAGTCCACATCAGCACCTGCCAGCGATCCCCAATCCGCGAGTTCTTCGGCTACGTGCCAATAGTCATCAAGGACGGCAACTCGGACCATTTCTCTTCTCCTGGAATCAGATGTGACTCAGACTTCGGGAATTCGGCGTTCGGGTGATTATGACAGGTTGGGCACACGTAGCAGTGCGCCGCTTCGTGGGATAGATTTAAAAGAACAATGACTGAACGACTGCAGAAGATATTCTCCGCCGCTGGTATCGCTTCCCGAAGGAAGTCTGAGCAACTTATCTCCGACGGGCGAGTACAGGTGAACGGAAAGACCGCCTCTCTTGGCGACCAAGCGGACCCTGATCAGGATGTGATCACGCTCGACGGCAACCCTGTCATCGCTCAGGCCAAGCTCTATCTAGCACTCAACAAGCCTCCGGGCTACGTGACCACGCTGGACGACCCACAGAAGCGACCGACGGTCATGGATATGATTGATGTGCCGTCTCGCGTCTTTCCGGTCGGGCGACTGGACATCGAGACTGAGGGACTGCTACTCTTCACCAACGATGGCGATTTCGCTGAACGAGCCGCTCACCCACGCTACGAGGTGGAGAAGACGTATGTCGCCCACCTTGAAGATCCGCTGCCACAGGCCGTGTTGGAACAAATGTCACGCGGTATTCGACTGTCCGATGGGCTGGCCAAAGGCTCCAACATGCTGTTCCTAACGCGCGATCGCACCGTGGTTGAACTAACCATTCACGATGGCCGAAACCGAATCGTGCGCCGGATGTTTGAAGCGATGGGGGACCCCGCCGTGAGCCTCAAGCGAATCCGCGTGGGGCCTGTTGTGCTCGGCGATCTTCAGCCTGGAAAGTGGCGAAATCTTACCTCTGACGAGTTACAGAAGATGGGCACTTAGCGCCCGCTGCGATCGTCTCCGAAAGTACCTCGTATCGCCGTAAAAGCTGCCGCTTCGCTGGGTCTGATCAGGCCCAGTTTGTTCAACACATAGCTGACGTGGTTCCGAACCGCGTTTGGATTGACCACCAACCGCTCCGCGATCTCAGTGTTCTTGAGCGCCTTTGCGATGAGAGCGAGGGTCTCCCGCGCCCGCCTTGATGAATCCCGTGGCGGATTCCAAACCTGTATCGTGCTGATTAACGTGACCAGACCAAACTGACCAGAGAGAAACTCAACAATGTTGATGGCAGGCGCCGGACGTTCAGACATAACCCCGCCAGTGGGGATTGCTCATGCAGGCTGGGGAGCGCAGACGCATCAGCTGTCTGAGGGCAATGACATGCAGCTGTACATCACGGCACTGGCGCTATCCAACGGCGAAACCCGCTTAGCGATTGTTGATTTTGACATCGGCATTCTGACCGGCGCTCAGGACGCGGATATCCGGAGGGTGATATCAGAACGCACAGGCATTGATGAGGACAACATTCGCCTTTCGTACTCGCACACCCACTCTGGGCCTGCGGTGTTTGGCGGCTGGATAGCAGAGGGTATGGATCTGGTCGATCGGTGGCTGCTTGAGCTGCCTGAAGCGGCGGCGAACTCTGTCGCAGAGGCGATTTCGGCGCAGGTCCCCTCGGTGCCGTCGTTTGGCGTTGGAGAGTGCGATATCAACATAAATCGCAGACCTGCTGACGAATCGGGAGAGCTATTCACAGGCCGCAACTGGGATGGGTTCGTCGATCGCTCAGTAGAGGTTGTGGGGCTGGACGATCTCGATGGCAATCCTGTGGCGACGATGGTGAACTACGCCTGCCACCCAACCATCATGGGGCATCTCAACAAGCTCGTAACGCCAGACTTCCCGGGTCCAATGCGTCATGTTGTTGAGCACACGGTTGGGGGTCTGTGTTTATTCCTTCAGGGCGCAGCCGGCAATCAGGGCCCTGTAGACGGCTTCACCGGCGATTTGCGGGTCTATCGCAAGGCCGGGGCCAAGCTGGGCGCAGAGGCCTCACGCGTGCGGCTCAACATGGACCCATATGAGCGCAAAGAGCGGCTGGCACAGATCCTCAAGTCTGGAGCTGATCTGGGTATCTACGAGGACAACCCAATCAGCGAAGCAGACGACACTCTGGCGGTTTCCTGGGTGGATGTGGATCTGCCTGCCAAAGAGGTGATATCGCTAGAAGATGCACAGGCTGAGTACGATCGACTGGACATAGATCTGGCAGCCGTGCGCGCGTCCGGTGCATCTGAGAACGAGATTCAGGCCGCCGTCTCGCGAGTAATGCGGTCAAACATTTACCTGAACGTCGCCAGAATGGTCGAGCAGATTCGGGTTGGGGACGTCATAACCCTGCGCTTGCAGGCCATCCGAATAGGCAGCGCCGTGCTTGTGACTATGCCGCTGGAGCCGTTCGCTGAGTTGGGAGCGCGGGTCAAAGAGCGATCAGTTGCCGCCAACACGGTTTTCTCAGGGTTTGGCAACGGTCACTACAACTATCTGCCCACCACAACTGCCTACGAAGAGGGCGGCTACGAAGTCAGAGTGTCGCTGTTTGCGCCGGGTTCAGATGATCTAGCGGTTGATGCGTGTCTGGAGGCGGTTGAGCAGGTGTGGACGAGCAAGTAGAGCTAGCCACGCTCACGACCTTCACGAACGAAATCAACAATCTCATCTGCTGTGAGATCGAGATCGATTCCGTCTACGTCCAAAGCTGATTTTGGTGAAGTTGCTGGCCGCAATGAGAACTCTTCACCATTGCGGCGCTTGATCCTAATTTCCCCGTAAATCATCGCTTCTTCAAGCAATTTGGACAACTGCTGCCGAGCCTCCGAATACATGTACTTCTTCATCTCAATACTCCACCAGCGGAATTCCTTCAGCCACGGCAACACGCTTCAGCCCTGCATCCAGAGAAATGATTGGGATCCGGTACTCCACTGAACATCGCAACATGTATGCGTCATACGCATACATCAGGTGGCGAGCGGCGATCTCAAGCGCGCCTTCTAGATCTACATCTACCTCCCGAATGGGAATCTCCTGATACAAACGGAGTGCCTTGAATACCTCTTGGTCAGTGGCCCGGTTTCTCCGAACCATCGCCGAAAGAGCGTTGCCTATCTCCCACCTGATTGACCCTGGAGCAATGAGGTCCTCTCCGGATGTGGCTTCAACTAACGCCTGTTTTGTGTTTTCGTTTGTAATGACTGCAACAACGACCGACGCATCAATTACGATTGCCATAAAACAATTGTACATTAGCCAATTGTACAAGTCATCCTAGCGATTGACAGGCCTCGTGCTAGCGATTGGCACATTTGCTATCTGAGGCGCGTCCGGCCCTCAGAACGATCCTTCCGCAGGCCGATAATCCCGCCAATCACCGCCCCCAGAATCGCGCCAGCGAACGCTCCCAGAATGCCCGCCGCAACGGCCAGCAGGCCATCCCAGCCGGTGCCCCCAGTTCCGCTGCCGTACCAGACCAGCGCACCCAGACCGAAGCCGCCGATTAGGAATCCCGGCATAATGCCCATGAGGGCGTATCGAGACCAACGCCTCTTACTTCGTAGTCCGATCACCACGAGTAGCGCGCCAATGCCAAGAAATATTGCCAGAGCAATCGGCAACTGCGGCTCGCCCGCGCTGAAGATCGGCCACAGCAGCAATCCGATTATCGCGATGGTGAGCGCACCGAATATCACCTGAACCAATCGCATCTATGATCTCCTGAGGCCCCGAGGCGGTAGCAACGTTTCGTCTACGTGTTCTAGTTCCTATAGTAGACTCGGACGCTCTCTACACAAGTCAGGAATACTGTATGAGCGACGCCAACCTGGAACTGATGGCCCACCTGATGCGCCGCGCCGGATTCGGTGCGTCGCGCGATGAGCTTGAACGGCGAGTCGCGGTTGGTTATGAAGAGACCGTAGAAGAGCTTCTTCACCCGGAATCTCAGGAGCCCGTCGACTACTACGAGTTCCTTCGCTACTACCCACTCTGGTGGAAAGCCGGCACCATGGGCGGAAACGGCCACGCTGGCTGGGTCTGGCGCATGATCAACACACAGGCGCCGCTGCAGGAGAAGCTCTGCCTCTTCTACCACCAACTATTCGCCACCGGCGTTGCCAAAGTCGATCATTACGATGAGATCGAAAAGATGATCGATATGTTCCGCGAGAAAGGTCTTGGCAACTACAGGACCATTCTGATGGAGATTGCCCGTAGCCCCGCAATGATCTACTGGCTGGACAATCACGAGAACCACGCTACGTCAGTAAATGAGAACTGGGGTCGCGAACTTCTTGAGCTGTTCACGATGGGAATTAGCAACTACACGGAGACTGATGTCCGCGAGTGCTCTCGAGCGTTCACTGGCTGGACGATCGTCCACAAGCTACCCAGATTTCACATGGGCCGATTTGACTGGGAGTTCGACTACCGCCCTGAAGACCACGATGATGGCGAGAAGACCTTTCTTGGCCGCACCGGCAACTTCAACGGCGAAGAGATCATAGACATCATCCTGGAGCAACCTGCGACGGCGAACTTCATCGCCCGTCACATCTACAGCTTCTTCGTGGCAGACGAAGCTCAAGTCCCGGCATGGTCTGTGGTGCCCCCCAACGACCCCGAAGCCGTCCAGTTCATCGCCGATGCCCTCATGGCAAACGACTATCACATTGAAACTGTTCTCAGAATGATCTTCAACTCAGATTTCTTCAAAGATGCGCTGTTCTCCAAGGTCAAAAACCCGACTGAAGTGGTGATCGGCACCCTCAGGCTCGTCGGCAACACTGAGCGTCCGTCGCCGCAGTTGATCGGCTGGTCGCATGAAATCGCATACATGGGGCAGGACCTGATGAATCCGCCAAGCGTGGAAGGCTGGCACTCGGGCATCGAGTGGATCAACAGCGGCACGCTGATGAAGCGCACGAACTTCGTAGCAGAGCTAATTAGCGAGCACGACCGACCGGGTGTCGCAAGCATCATCGGCCGGTTGAAATCAGCCGATGACTCCCCGGAAGCCGTTGTGGATGCATGCCTCGACGTGATGGGGCCGCTGGAAATTCCAGCAGAATCACGCCAGGAACTCATTGAGCATGCGGAATCGCTCGGCAAGTTCGACTGGAGTAACGATTCGCCACAGCAAGGCGGCGCTGCGAAAGTCACAGAAGTACTCCAACTGATCGTCTCACTCAGGGAATATCAGTTCGCCTAATCGACTCTCAGAAATCACGTACTACCACCTAAGAACGCCACACAGGAGAGAGAGAAGCCACTATGACCACTGCGAAAAGCGACCCGGTAATCGTTGTGCTGCAACTCAGCGGCGGCAATGATTATATGAACACGGTGGTCCCTTACGCAGACCCTCTCTATCGAGACTATCGTCCAATCGTGAATGTTGGCGAAGACGAAGTGCTTATCCTGGACGACCAGGTTGGCCTGCACCCTTCAATGGGGCCAATTCAGAAGATGTATCAGGAAGGCAATGTCGCGATCATTCACGGCGTGGGCTACGAGAACTCGCCCCGATCGCACTTCCGCTCAATGGATATATGGCACACCTGCGAGCCGGACACACTGGGCACCGAGGGCTGGCTTGCGCGTGTTGTGCGTGACATCGACCCCGCTGCAGAGAACGTCGTGACCGCCGTGAGCATGGGGCCATCGCTGTTCCGAGCGCTGGTGGGAGCCAACGTCCCCGTAGCGACGGTGGAGAACATCGATAGCTACGGAATGCTGACGGGCCTCACGCCTGAGGAGAAGCTTTCCCGAGTGCTCAGTCGCTACCGACGAATGTACTCTCCTGCCATCGGGACTGGCCCAGTGATGGACTTCCTTGGTCAGACAGGCATTGACGCGCTCAAGGGAGCGGATATCCTGGCCGCAGCACCGGCGAACTACTCATCGAACATCGAATACGCCAACTCAACCATCGCGGACAAGCTAAAAGGCATCGCCCAGATCCACATGGCGGGGCTTGGCTCCCGGGTCTTCTACTGCGACCACGGCGGCTTCGACACTCATGCCGATCAGATCAACACGCACTCCCGCCTCTGGTCCGAAGTCTCGACCGCAATCCAGGATTTCTTTGACGACCTTGAGGCGCAGGGCAAAGCCGATAACGTGATCATGTTCCTCTACTCAGAATTTGGCCGCAGGGTCTACGACAACGGCGCCGGGACCGACCACGGCGCAGGCGGCGTCTGCCTGGCCATTGGCAAGGGTGTGAAGGGTGGCCAGTACGGCCAGTACCCATCCACGAAGGCGTCTGACCTGGATCAGGGAGACCTCATTCCCAGCATCGACTTCCGCAGCGTCTACACGACTCTTGTGGAAGACTGGATGGGGCTCGATGCAGTTCCGGTAGTAGGCGGCAACTTCGAAAAGCCCGAGTTTATTCTTAATTAGGCTTAATTAGGCGGACAGACGACCAATGGCACCAGCGCTAACAACATCGGCAGCAGGCCGGGCATACGACTTCACACACGTCGTCGGTGGTCGACAGACCACGGGCATGATGAATATCGCCTTTGGTGAGGGTGATGACGTCTACCTCACGAAGAAAGAACGTACGCACGGCGACGTGATGCGGATTACGATTGGCTCGGAGCCGGGTGATGAGGAGATCGTCACCTACTTTGGTGAGGCGAATCCCGGTATCTTCGATGACGGATGGGTTGCTTGTGTGGCCGTAGGGCCGAATCAGAACGTGTTCGTGACGGATGAACTCCGCAATCTCATCTATGAGTTCGATAGCGAAGGCAAGTTCATCAGACACATTGGCCAGTCAGGATGCGGACCCGGACAGTTTGATCGTCCGTCCGGAATAATCTTCGGCAATGACGGCAGAATGTACGTCTCCGACACCATGAACCATCGCATTCAGCAGCTCACCACTGATGGAGTGTTCATTGCCGAGTGGGGCAGCTACGGCACTGAAGATGGTCAGTTCAACGCACCGTGGGGCATTAATGTCGATGCCAGCGGGAACGTGTACGTTGCCGATACGAAGAACAATCGAATGCAGAAGTTCGATGCCGCTGGAAATTTCATCAGCACACTTGGAACGCTAGGTAGCGATTCTGACCATTTTGACCACCCATCAGATGTTGCAATTGATCCCGACGGTGATATCTACGTATGCGACTGGGCCAACGATCGCGTTCAGGTGTTCAATGAAGCTGGCGAGTACGTTCTGGAGATCGGTGGAGCTGCCATTGAGATGTCGAAATGGCAGAAACGCTACGTCCAGGGCAATCCGGATGTAGCCAAGGCTCGCAGACGAGTCGACACGCTGGAACCCGAAATTAAGTTCACTTTGCCTACCGGAGTGAAGTTTGATACGCAGCGCAACCGACTGATGGTTGTGGACTCTCAGCGCTGGCGAATCCAGATATTCGAGAAGCTGGCCAACTACGCAGAACCTCAGTTCAACATCTAGGCCGCACTCTCCAATACCTGGGTCCAATACGCGCTTGCGAAAGCAACGTGTGAGATTCACTGCGCAAACCTGCTCCCGCGCTAGATAGAATTGACGCTCGCATAACAATTAAGGGCGATTCCAATTCCAGAGACACCAGACCAAACGAACACCGAAAGCGGTGGCGTTGCCGAAGAGCGCCTGCTTGAAACCCGCGTCCAGAAGGCCAACAACCTGAGGGAGCGCGGAGTTGATCCCTACCCCGCGAGATTCAAGCCATCTGTGACCTCAACCAAAGCCGTCGCACGCCTTGAAGCGCGTGAGTCTAAGCAAGGCGAAGGTGCCAAGACCTCCAGCGTGACCATCGCCGGACGGGTCATGGCGCGCCGAGGCATGGGCAAGGCAGCGTTCCTGGATATCAAAGATGTGGATGGCAAGATCCAGGTTCACGCTCGGCGAGATGTGCTTGGTGACGATTTCGCAATCCTGGACGATCTTGATATTGGCGACATCGTCGGCATCAAAGGCCCCGTGTTCCGCACGAGGCGCGGCGAGCCAAGCATCGAGGCGCGCTCACTCACGATGCTGACAAAGGCAATCCGCGGGCTGCCCGACAAGTGGGCAGGTCTCCAGGACATGGAGAAGCGCTTCCGACAACGCGAGCTAGACCTGATCACCAATGACCGGTCAATGGAGCTGGTCCGAACTCGCTCAGCCATCGTGTCCACGATCAGGCGCTTCATGGAGAAGCGAGACTTCATTGAGGTTGAGACTCCGGTGATGGTCAACGTGGCCGCCGGCGCTTCTGCCCAGCCATTTCAGACGCATCACAACGCCCTCGACCGTGACCTCTTCCTGCGTATCGCGACGGAACTCCATCTCAAGCGGCTCGTAGTCGGCGGCATCGACCGCGTCTTCGAGATTGGTCGCATCTTCCGCAACGAAGGCATCGACGCGGAGCATAATCCTGAGTTCACCACTATTGAGAGCTATCAGGCGTACGCCGATTACAACGATGTGATGCATATGGTCGAAGATCTCGTCTCATCGGTCGCACAGACCGTAACTGGCTCGATGATCATTCCTGCGCAAAATGAAAACGAGCAGGAAATTGATCTGACGCCTCCGTGGCCACGCATTGATCTCCGCAGCGAAATCAAAAAGCGCACCGGCATCGACTTCCTGGAAACGGACGATGTCGAGTCTCTCTCCGGTGCGATGCGAAAACGCGGCATTCACGTTGAGCCCGGCCTTCCGTGGGCAAGACTTCTGGACAAAGTGATCTCAGCCGAAGTCGAACCACACCTGATCCAACCAGCGTTCCTTGTCGACTACCCAACTGAGATGTCGCCACTTGCCAAGCACAAGCCCGGTGACGACCGCGTCGTCGAACGGTTTGAAGCGTTCGCCATCGGCACCGAGTTCGCCAATGCATTCACGGAACTCAACGACCCTGTGGAACAACGCAAACGCTTCGAAGAGCAGGAGAGACTGCACCAGTCATTTGGCGATGACGAGATGGACCGCCTTGATGAAGACTTCCTGGTCGCGATGGAGCACGGCATGCCGCCGACAGGCGGACTGGGGCTTGGTATCGACCGGCTGTCACTGCTGATCACGGGCGAACGAAGCATCAGAGAAGTGATCGCGTTTCCGCAACTCAGAAGCCTGGATTAGGGTCGAGAATAGGCACAAATGCTCAACATTCAAAAGATTATTGAAGATACAGACCACGTCAAAGAACGACTGGCAGCGCGCGGAGAGGACGCTCCTATCGACAAGATTGTGGAACTGGACGTCAAGCGCCGCAGCCTGATCGTTGACGTTGACGAGCTTCGAGGCCGTCGCAACGAGACCAGCAAGGCCATCGGTGCTGCAAAGCAGAAGCCATCACCTGAGCAGATCGCAGAAATGCGTGAAGTTGGCGATCGGATCAAAGAGATAGAGACGGAGCTTCGTGAGGCCGAAGAGGCACTGCGTGAACTGCTGATCGTCCTGCCAAACCTGCCGCTGAGCGATGTTCCAATCGGTCTGGACGAGTCGTCCAACATCATCGTTGAAACTGTCGGTGAAGCCGATGAATCTGCCCCGGGCGTAGAGCCACACTGGGACTCTGGAACACGGCTCGATATCATCGATCTTGAGGCCGGTGCCCGTATGTCCGGCGCCCGCTTCTTCGTCCTGAAAGGTCCAGGCGCTCAGCTCCAGCGGGCGCTCACATCATGGATGCTGGATGTTCACGTTCGGGAGAACGGCTATACGGAGATCGCCCCGCCGTACCTGGTCCGCGAGGAAACAATGCGTGGCTCCGGCAACCTGCCGAAGTTCGCCGACAACCTCTACCGGGACGATGAATCTGACCTCTGGCTCATTCCAACGGCTGAAGTGTCGCTAAACGCCCTGCACGCTGGCGAGATCATTGAAGCCGGGGTGCTGCCGCTGAAGTATGTGGCACACACACCATCATTCCGCAAAGAAGACACGGCCGCGGGGCGAGACACCCGCGGAATAAAGCGGGTCCACCAGTTCGAAAAAGTGGAAATGTTCCGATACACGGAGCCAGATGATAGCCCGGCGGCGCTCAACGATATGGTGTCGCAGGCAACTGACCTTTGCGCGCGATTGGGATTCACCTACCGCACGCTTGCGTTGTGCACTGGGGACATCGGATTCCAGTCGGCAAAGACGTTCGACATTGAGGTCTGGTCCCCCGGTGTTCAGGAGTGGCTAGAAGTCAGCTCAATCTCCACCTGTGGCGACTTCCAGGCTCGCCGCAACGGCACGCGCTATCGCCCTACACCCGGAGCATCAACCAAGTATCCGACGACGCTGAACGGATCTGGTCTTGCGGTGCCGAGAATCTTTATCGCGATCATGGAGAACGGCCTGAATTCTGACGGCTCGATCACAGTGCCAGACGTGCTTGTGCCTTACACGGGCTTCGACCGAATCGAAGCGCCCTCGAGCTAGTTGCTTGTGGGCTAGCTAACGATCTCAAAGTTGAGCGTGTACTCGGCCGGGAGAATCGATACACGAGTCGCGGCGCTGATCAGCAGATAGACCTCTTCATCGCCTTCAGGGGGCCACACGATGAAGTCGGCCGCGCCCAACTCCACCTCGACGCGCTCGACCACCACTGCGCCGTCTGACGGCTCCCGCACGATGCTAATCAGCCACTCCTGCCTGATCGTTGGGTCAATCTGAGCGAACCCGTCGAACTCCCAATCGCTGATGCCCTCGGCATCATCAAAGTAGTCGATCTCCGAGATGGCGATGTCATCTACGCATATGCCGTGGACATTGACTGCATCGTCCGTCACGTGCTCGAACCGCACCAGAATCTCGCCGCCAGCGTACGGGGACAGGTCAAAGCTCTGATCCTTCCAGCCGCCGCTGCTTCCGGTGAATCCGTGGCCCAGTCCTGTGCCGTTTGGGTTCCTATCGGTGGTGTTTGGCCCTTCGAGTAGCGTCCACGTCGCTCCGTCGTCACTCGAAACCAGCGCGTATGCAAAGTCCCAGAGCTCTTCCGTCTCGTACCAGGCTGCGAATTCGAGCGTTGCTGATTCGACGTCTGTTAGATCGAATGCCCGCGTGAGCTTCGCATCTATCGAATCCCCAGCATTGCCCCAGTAGCAGGCATCACCACTATGGGCGCTGGTCGGAATTATCCGCGTGGTTTCGTCACCAGTGAACGTAATGCGGGTTGGTAGCTCATCGGAGACAAGCAAGGTCCAGTAGTCAGCAGCGAACTGATTGACAGTGTCTGAGCGCGAAGTTGTGTCGATAGCAATCTTTCGCTGGACGCGCGCCAATTCACGACTGGGGTAGGCGTACTTACCAGACTCTTCGTCGACCAGGTTCGCGACCGTCCAATCTCTGAACAGATCGACTACCTCGATATCTGCATCCATCAACTCCAGATACTCTTCAATGGAGTTCAGTCCATCAGAACCGGCCTGAACCAGTCCCAGAATCGCGTCATCGCCCCCAAAGCGGTCGACCACGTACTCGGTGAACAACTGACCGGCTCCGTACGAGCTGCCCGTATTGTTGCTGTTTGGCCAGGAATTCAACTGCGTATCGGGTTCGCGCAGAAAATCGAATTGCGTGGGAGCGTTGTACCCGGTGCGAACCACGGCAAGCTCAGACAGGCCCTCGTTCAGCCACGCCTCATCGCCCCTGTCCTGCCCAAAGTTGGCGGCGTGCTGAAGCTCATGGGCCAGCACCCCGGCATACTGATTGCTCCCGGGACGGAGAACTGAGGCAATGTAGATGATCTCTCGCTCGTTGGAGAGTTCCATCACTTCTGCGGGGAACGCATCGGCGGCAGAGAAGTATCCGCCAAAACCGGGGTCAAGCTGCGTATGTAGAATCACCAGACGCGGATCACCATCAACCCCAGGCGTTTCGATGGATCCAAACAGTCCGGTTACCGATGGCCAGATGCGCTCTTCGAACGCTTGAACCGCCTCATCTATTTCTGTGTCAAGCGGGACAAGTTGCGTGTCAAAGAACCAGTAGGCATGCTCAGAGACCCGCTCGGCGACGGCTGAGACGGTTACGGCACCGGTGTCCAGAAGCACACTGAAGTCGTGAATCTCCCCTTCAATGACAGGTGGTTTGGGATCGCCACTACGCTGCAGATAGGCATCATACCGATCAGGGTGTAGCCGGCGAGTGAGGTCGATAGGGTCTCGTCTGGGTGGCTCGGGAATGTCGTCAACGCTGCTGATCAATGTTGGTGGTAGTGGAATGGGAGTGGGCGTCGAAGTTGGCGCGACGGTTGGTGTCACGGTCGGAGCGGGACGCGCTGTAGCGGTGGTCACTGGGTCTACTGGCTCGGCCGGCCTCGACATCGTTGGTGTTGGTTGAACTGGCGTGGCACTTGGAACCATCGTGATTTCAACGGTGGGAACGGCGATGCTCGGTGTCGCGACGCCCGCGTCTGGAGTCGCTTCGGCCACCGATGAACTGCACGCGGCGACCATTGTCACCAACGCAAATATTGCGGCCATCAGTGGCCGTCTGCCAAGACTCAATTGAACTTGTTCATTGCGCGGTCCAACCCGTCAATGAGGATGCTCTCCACTGCATCAGCCGCTCTGACGATCGCCTCATTCACAAGCTGCAGATCATCTGGAGGGAACGACTTCAGCACCCACTCCAACTCATCGGCGCGGTCGAACGGCCGCCCAACGCCAATGCGAATGCGAGTGAACTCCGGCGTGCCCAATCGCTGATTGATGGACTTGAGGCCATTGTGCCCGCCATTGCCACCCTGGGCACGAATGCGGATTTTTCCGGGTGCGATTGCCATGTCATCGGTTATTACGACGAGCTTGGACGGATCGGTGTTATATCGGTCAGCCACATACACGGCAGATTCGCCGCTTTTGTTCATGAACGTTTGAGGCTTGGCCAGAGTGATTGGAATGCCGGACAGGTACCCCTCGCCAAGGTTAGTGTGCCTGTGACCACGTCCAATCTTGATGTTGGAACGCGATTCGAGCTCTTCCAGACACCACCAGCCAACGTTGTGGCGCGTGTTCTTGTACTTTGGGCCGGGATTGCCGAGACCAAGCACGATCAAATCTGGCTTCATCCAACCGTCAGGCCGGGTGCCGCCTTTGTCCTTACGCTTGAAGATCCGTTTGAAGCTCAAATCAACGCGCCAAATCGCTCCGATAAATCGAATGTTCCGAAAAAATGAGAGCCCACAGATTACCGGAGATTTCCGCCGCCGCGGGCGTAACGAACAGTCGTCGGACCTCTAGTCGATCAGGTGTCCTTGCGCTGAGCCAGATACTGCGCCACAAATTCGGCGGTTCTGGACTCGATGGCAGCCCCATCAATGTTGATGTTTGAAGCTTCAACATCTCAGGCGATTCCTCATCATCAAGAATCTCGTTCACCGCGGCGGCGGAAATGTGTGCATTGATCCGATTCAGAACTATCTCCAGCGCCCTGATCGATGCATCTACTTGCTGTGCACCGTTGGGCTCAGAGAAGTCAGCGTTGCACTCCACGCAGTACGGAAGTGAATCCAGATCAACCTCGTTCATGCCAAGTGAGCATGCCTGCGCAGCTTCAGACACAACTTCCCAGGAATCGAGCGCCTCTACGGCCCCCTGAGACGGGAGGTCCTTCAACGTCCTGAGCCGGTTGGTTGCCTCGGCAAGGACCATGCCTCGCTCGATCAGTTGAGTAACGCGGACTGTATCTGAGCGCGTCTCTTCATGTGCCTGCCTGTACTCCTCGGTGCGACCAGACTTCCAACGAGTAAATTCGCCAAGGAGCACTGGCCACATATCGGGACTGGCGATCAGATCATGGAGATCAAACCTGGTCATCAATGTCCGAATTGAAAGCTGTCGAAATCCTGACTCTTCTGCATCATCTACAAGGCTCAGGTAACGCCAGGCCTGCTCAATCTCAGAAGTGTTAATCGAGAGTGAACGGAACCTGCCGTAGGTCTCTACTAGATTTCGCAAATCAGATGCAGTACCGAATTTACCGGAGGCCAACTCTAGAAATTGTCTCCAATCGCTGGCACTCAACACGTCCAACAGCCCTAACCGCTCCAGCCCAACTACCGGCGACGGAACTTCCAGCGATTGCGCTAGCCGCGTCACTAACGCGTCTGCCATCATTGCCCGCGTTGATAACCGCTGGAGCTCGGTATCAAACTCCGCAGCTTGAACCGCCTCAGGCGTGTGGCGTTCCGGCATTGCGTCTGGCATCACAGTGCGGATGAAGGGGAGAGCCGAGTCCCAATTAGATCCTGACTGCGCAACGACCTCTTTGATGTTTCCAAACTCCAGCAGCGCGATGTTGAACTCATCAACGTTGAACCGGTTGAGTGGCGGCTGCAGGAAAGTCACTTCTGACGCGAACTCATCGGCGGAATCTGGCGACGCGTCTTGCCAGACGATTTCTGCTCCGGAATTGGCCACCGCAGCAAGCAGGTGCGCAGCCGCAATGTAATTGGGATAGCCGAGTTCATGCACTAGGAATTTGTGGGCCTCATCGCCTGATAGCGAATCTCCCTCATAGATCCTGAAGATAAGATCCTCAACTGGCTGACCGTCAGGCCTCAATCCGATCGCAACTGCTTCGGGAGACATTACCGACGATTCAGATGGGGCAGTAATCCATGGCGCTACTTTCTCGCGCACATCTTCTTCTGTGATCCGATCAAATACTGCCGTTGTTAAACTTGCGTAGTTCGCGTTCAGAAGCGCCGCACCCGTAGCGGTAATCCAATCCAGAGGAACGTCAGACTCGAACACTGCGGAACTGTCCAACTCAACCGATACTCCAGAGGTCACCACCTGCGCGTCTGCGAGTGCGAATCTCAGGTTTGCAGCGAATCGCTCATCGTCCGTAGCAGAACGTCGATCAAGCGCACTGGTCAGATCATCCATCTGGCTGCTTCGGGCGGTGCGATAGGTAGCGCTCTGCTCGCGGATACCCTGTGCGGCAGCGGCGCGGTTTACGTCTGGATGTTCAACGCGCTCGGAAGGAATCCACACACCGATTCGTCGATCTTGGAGGCTGGCAGCGTCAATGGCGTCGGCGCTGGTCAATATCACGACCTGAAAAGAGGATGAACCGGTCAGGGGCGCTGAGAATTCTGTGGACCAGCGATCAGATATGACCGCCTCACCCTGATACAGCCAGCCGGAGCGCCATGCACAAACGCTTTGGACATGCCCAAAATCACCCGATGCAACGGAAACCTTGCTATCCATACTGGCAATCCAATCCAACAAATCCGACAAAACGGGATTATACCCCGGCACACCCGCCGGGACGTGGGCATTGTCTGCCCGCGTCGTGCCATCTCAAAGATGCCTATGTCACGGACGCAGCTCGTCGAACATTGGAGGGCGAGCTAGGGGGAGGACTCAGCCTCAGCAAGCTTGGTGAGGAACGCCTTCTCATCCAACACGGGAACCTCAAGTCGTACCGCCTTGTCGAACTTTGAGCCAGGGTCCTCTCCAACGACCAGAAAACTGGTCTTGCCGGAGACGCTGCCTGAAACTGCGCCGCCAAGTGATTTGATCCGTGCCTGCGCCTCTGGTCGGGAGAATGACTCCAACTTACCAGTGACCACGAATCGGAGCCCCGTCCACGGTAGATCCTGAGGCTCTCGACGCTCCTGCCTTGGATCAACGCCGCCCTCAATCAGTCGGCTAATGATGTCCAGGTTGCCCTCTTGCTGCGACCAGTCCCGTACCGATGCAGCGATGCGCGGGCCAATGCCTTCTATCTCGATCAGTTCCTCTTCTGTTGCGTTCATCACCCCTTCCAGAGAGCCAAATCGATCAGCCAGTAGCTCGCCCACTTCGGAGCCCACGTGAAGAATGCCAAGGCCAAAAAGCAGCTTCGGTAGTGGCTGCTGCTTAGACGCCTCTATTCCATCGAGCAGTTTCTGAACGCTCAGTTCGCCAAGGCCTTCCATCTCTTTCAGGCGGTTCTGGGTTTCCTCTGCGCTCAGCTTGTAAATGTCTGCAACATCGTGCGCCAGTCCCTCGTTGAACAGTAGCACCGCCATCTTTTCGCCCAGTCCCTCGATGTCCATCGCGCCTCGACCCGCGAAGTGCTCGATCAGGCGTTGAGTCTGCACGGGGCACTGGCCGTTCACGCAGCGGACCACTGCTTCATCATCATCCCGGAACACTGGGACTTCACACACCGGACAGACATCGGGCAGGCGATATTCATCAGGCTCATCTTGCCCGGGTGTTGGTCCCACAACCTGCGGGATCACGTCTCCGGCCCGCTGCACGATTACGCGCTGCCCTGCTGCGATCTTCTTGCGATTAATATCTTGCTCATTGTGAAGCGACGCCTGATGCACGATGACGCCGCCAACGTGAACGCCCTCTTCGAAGTACGCATAAGGGGTGAGTGCGCCCGTTCGGCCTACACTGACGCGAATTTCGTCAAGAATTGCGGAGACCTGCTCAGGCGGAAACTTGTACGCGGTTGCCCAGCGAGGTTCTCTGCCAACAATTCCAAGACGATCCTGGTAGCCCACGTCGTCTACCTTGATCACCATTCCATCAATCAGATAGTCCAGCCCTTCACGCTGGTCCATCGCTCTGGCATAAGCATTCCGAACGCCGTCCAGGCCAGATATGGTGGTCGTCCATGGATTGACCTTTAGCCCCCAATCAAACATCGCCTCCAGTCGGCCTGAGTGGCTCTGAGGGAGCAGCCCGCCATCAGCCCAGCCTATTGCGTACATCCAGACATCCAACGGCCGCTTTGCGGTTTCACGGGAATCAAGTTGTCGGAGAGATCCCGACGCCGAGTTGCGAGGGTTCATGTACGGGGGCAGGCCCTCAGCGACGCGCTCTTCGTTATAGGTGTCAAACGCCTTCTTGGGGAAGTAGATCTCGCCTCGTACTTCCAATCGCTGAGGGTAGTCAGAGCCTTGTAATCGAAGTGGAATTGACCTGATAGTCCTGATGTTGGCGGTGACATCTTCACCGGTCAAGCCATCGCCACGCGTGGCACCCCGGATCAAAATGCCGTCTTCGTACGTCAGCGCTATGGCTAGCCCATCAACTTTTACCTCGCACACCATGGGAAACTCGTCGACTTCAAGAAACTCCGACACGCGACGGTGCCATGCAATCAGATCATCATCATCAAACACATTGCTGAGGCTGAGGAGAGGTACGGGATGCGTGACTTCCGTGAACTCCGGCGCCGGGGGAGCGCCGACGCGCTGCGTGGGCGAATCTGGCGATAGCAGATCGGGGTGCTCGTCCTCAATACCTCTCAGTTCCTGCATCAGCACGTCGTACTCAGCATCTGTCAGTTCAGGCTGATCTTCAACGTAGTACAAATGATTGTGCCGGTTCAGTTGTTCTCTGAGTTCCAGCGCCCGGGCTTTGAGGTCTTGTGTGGCAGGCATGCAGTAAACAGTAGGCTAATCGCGAATAATTCGCACGTCAGCGACCGCCTGATCGACCCCAAATCGTCCAAAAATGTCTCCCTCTCCAGCCACGGCGCATTTATACTCAACACAATGGCAGACATACGTCCGTTCCGAGCAGTCCGATACGACCCTGCAGTCGCGGGTGACCTATCCCCCAATCTCTGTCCCACATACGTCCTCTCCGATCAGGAACTGGAAGACCTCTACTCGAGGTCTGACTACAACATCATCCGGCTTGAGTTGGCCTACGACTGGTCTACGCACGCTTATAACGAGTCGCGCTACATGCGCTCGGCCCGTACCCGCTCGCAGTGGCTGATGTCTGGCGTGCTGAAACGCGACAAAGATCCTTCCATGTATGTGGTGGAAGAGGTGTTCGACGAAGAGGGCGCTGAATATCGCCGCATCGGGCTGGTCGCAGCTGTCCGTATCGAAGATTACGATGCCGGGGTTGTTCTGCCGCATGAGTTGACCGAGCAGGGGCCGGTGGACGACCGACTCTCTTTGATGAAGTCCACGTTCTCCAATTTTTCGCCTTTGATGTCGCTCTACAGAGATGGCCCGGATGCGCCTGTGGCAACCCTGCTCTGGCAGGTGGCGCGTCGAGAACCAGACGTTGTCGCGAATCCTCCCGGCCTCCCATCAATCCGCATGTGGTGCATAGATGACCCGACTATCCTGGGCGCACTCCAGAGAGCGCTGGCCAACTCCGAGATATACATTGCCGATGGCCACCATCGGTACGAGGCGGCGCAGGCATTTCGGGATTATGCGCGCGACGACCTTGATCATGATGAGGATGATGCGTCCCAATTCAGGGTGATGACCCTGGTTGCCATCGACGATCCCGGCCTATTTCTGCGTGGATATCACCGGGACGTGACTGGTGCCACTGAAGCCGAAGTCCTGTCACTGCGCGCCCACATCGCGGCAACGTGTGACCTGCAGGAGTGGAAGCCGCCAAAAAGCAGAGTAGGGCTCGCACTGGAGCACAGACTGGAGCGAGAATCTGACGACAAAACCAGCTTTGGTATGGTGGGGCTTGAGCCGGGCAAGATTCACATCGCGACAATGAAATCTGCCCCCTCTTCAGACCTGGACGTTGCAGATGCCACCGACTATGGACGGCTCCATCGCGAGATATTGCGAGGTATCTTTGGTCCTTCACGTGAACTCCACGTGGTTGGGGTCAAGAACTCGGCCGATCAGGCGATCAGTGACACTCTAAACGGCGAAAGCGAGTTTGGGTTCATCATGAGGCCGATTAGCACAGATCTTGCGGAGTCTGTGATCAGTCAGGGCAAGTTGCTGCCTATCAAGTCCACTTACTTCCATCCCAAGATCTCATCCGGACTGGTTATCCAGAATCTGGAAGGCGATCTGTAGGCGCTCATTAGGTTCTCTGGCTCAGTCTGGCTCAGCTCAGATTCTGCTCCAGTACTTCCAGAATGCGCTCAGTATCTAGCCGATGGTACGGCCCCGGCTCCACGTGCTGCCAGATAAGTTCGCCGGTCGTATCAATCAGGAACAGCGATGGGGCAGCAAGATTGTCCCGATGCAGGTTCCAGACGCCGTACGCCTCAGGAATCTCCCGGGCACCCGACGTATACAGAACAGGGAAGCCTGCGCCAAACGCCTGCACAGCGTAGTCGGCACCCTGTAAATCATCGACGCTGATGGCAAGGACACGGGTACCGGTTGCCTCGATTCTGTCAATTGACTCGGTTAGCTCCACGAGCTGTTGGCGGCAATGCGTTCACCACCAGGCCCGGTAGAAGACCAGGAGCACGTTGCTGTCACCCACGACCTCAGTGAGATTGATCTCATCACCGAGCCCCGTTGGAAGGGTGAAATCGGTGACCCCAGCGCCAAGAGACACGGCCGTTGGTATCGCGTTGAGGGGCTGTGCCGGAGGTGCGGTCTGCGATGGAGAGGGTGATGAATCGGTTGTATCCGGTTGGTTGGTTGAAATGACATCGTCGACTGGCACAGTAATAGTCGGCGGGGATATCACAGGAAGCTCCGTTGCAACGTCCGCCGATGGGGCCAGCTGATCAGTGCCGCAAGCGGACGCGATTAGCAGAAGCGATGATGCAGCAGCGATCGTCATCCATGTTCGTTTGGAGCGTGAAGAGGTAGCCAACAGGAGAATATTCCCAAGGTAAGGCCAGTCGTGCCTACAGCGTTGTACGCTCGAATTGCTGGCTAGAGATTCGGTTCTGGCGGCTCGATGTCCGATGCTCTGGCGTTGATCTCTTCAAGAGCTTCAATCAAAACTTGGGACGGAATCGTGTCGGAGTAGCGCTCTCCAACGCTCTTCCACACTAGTGTTCGCGATGTGTCGTAGATGTAGACGGACTCAGATGCCAGGCCGTCTCCATGCACGTTGAAGACGCCGTAGCTTCTGGGAACGGCGGGATCGTCGCTCGAGTAGACGATTGGGTATTTCGCCTTGAAATTATCGACCGCGTAATCAGCCCCACGAAGGTCATCGGTACTGATAGCGATCACTTCCGCGTTCTGAGCTTTGATGGCCTCATAGTTGTTTGCCAGATCGACGAGCTGGCGGCGGCAGAACGTTCACCAGAATGCCCGGTAGAAGACCAACGCAAGGTTCTTATCTGGCTCAAACGTTGCCAGCTCAATCACTTCTTCACTGGCCGCCTGCGGGAGTGTGAAATTGATCAGCGGCGTGCCGAGTTCGGGCGGATCAGGCTGTGCTTCGGGATCGGAAGGCGGCGTGGGAACACCTGAGCCCACAACCGACTCCGCATCTGGCCGCGGTGTGGCGGTTGGAGTCGGCTCGACAGGATTCACCGTCGGCTGCATCGTGCTCACTGCATCAAGACGCTCATCCAGAGTTGGTTCAGGCGTTCGGGTGGCAACTACAGCAACCGCTTACGAGGGCGCTGTGGTATCTGAGCCACAGGCCACTGCTGTCAGCATGATCAACGCGACAAGAGCGCCTGATAGCTGCGCCCTTTTTAGTTCAATCATTGGATTCATCGAAATGATGCTGTGCAAACCTACTTGGTCTGCGCCAGTACCTTTTCCAGAACGTCTATGCACTCATCAATGTGCTCTGGCTCACACCAGCCCATGTGACCAATGCGCCAGATCTTTCCGGCAAGTGGACCCTGTCCGCCGGAGATTTCCACGTTGTACTCATCCCGCATGGTCGTGATGATTGCTTTGGCGTCGACTCCATCGGGGACCTTGATTGCGGTCACCGTGTCGGATGCCACGCTGGCGTCACAGAAGAGCTCAAGACCAATTCGCAATACGCCACTGCGAGTCTGTTCGGCTCTCTCTGCGTGGCGTGCAATCACATTCTCGATGCCTTCATCAGCCAGCTGCTGAAGCGCAAGGTCAAGTCCATAGATCGTGGACAGCGCGGGAGTGAACGGTGGCTGGCTAATCTGAAGGAACTTCTCATACTGGGCAATATCGAAGTAGAACTTGGGCATTGTGGAAGTCTCGTAGGCAGCCCAGGCTCGCTTGGAGACAGCGATGATGCTGATGCCAGGCCCGGCCATCCATGCCTTCTGAGAGGCGGTGGCAACCATGTCCAGGCCCCATGCATCCATCGCAAGTGGAGAGCCACCGGCGCTGGAGACAGCGTCTACAAGAATCAGGGCGTTGGATTCATTCCTGATGATCTTAGAGAGAACAGCGATATCGTTTTGAACCGCCGTTGACGTGTCATTGTGCGTAAGCAGTACGGCCTTGCAGTTGGGGATTGCAGCAAGGGCGTCGCTCAGCGCTTTTGGATCAGCGGCATCACCAAGTTCCATCTTGTAGCGCGTCACATCTGCGCCGTACGTCTCAGCAATATCGCCAAACCGGTCGCCAAATACTCCGATGGATACGGAGAGAACAGCATCAGCAGCCGATAGTACGTTGACTACCGCTGTTTCCATGGCACCGGTGCCGGAGGAGGTCATGAAGTAGACATCACCAGACGTCTCTAGCATCGTCTTCATATTGCGGGTCATGCGATCAAGAATGTCGGCGAATTCAGGGCCGCGGTGGTTGATCATTGGCCGACCGGTAGCTTCCAACACATCAGGAGGCAGGGGTATAGGGCCGGGGATTCTTAAGTTAAGGGACATCTACAGGCTCCAACGATACATATTTTGGGATCGCGCTAGTAGGACGGGCGTTTTCGCGGCGTCAATCAACAAAGTTTACGCTCGCGGCGGGCGCGAATCGACGGTCTAATTCTGAGTTAAGGACAACCGTGCCACTGAAGATTGACGCGTTAGGAGGTGGCAGCGTCCAGAGCAGTTGTCTGGATTCGCATTGTCTGACGCAGTTCCCACATTCCAATGGGACTAATCAGCGTTGCGTCGGCAAGTTTCTGGAGCGGGTCCGCATTGTCGCTGGTTGTTGCCATGCCTGACGTAAGCACCACCCGAAGCTCAGGGTGATCCAAGCGACAACGCTGAATCAGCTCAACGATTGAGATATCCCTCAGATCCGCTGATACGAACAAGATATCAGGTGGATTGTTCTTGCACGCCTCACGCGCCTCACGACCGGATGAGTGGCCTGTGGCGTTAGTGTGGCCAATATCGCTAAGTTGGCTGTTCAATCGTTCCCGCGCGGCCTGGTCGCCGTGAAGGATCAAGATGCTGGGAGTATTCAATCTGAACTCGGATCCATACAGAGAGTGAGAAAAAAATGTTGGCCGAGAGCTTCCGGCGTGGACTGGATTACGGAGACCCTCGACCAACAATATCTTCAGGGGTTCGGCCGGGAATCCCGATTCCAGAGACGTGTTCGTCCACCAGCAAACGACCGTCCCTGTCGAAGCTAGTGATGACGATTCGATCAGTCGGAACGATGGTTTTGATAATGGCGACGATGCGGTCGAATGCGACCCCTAGCTGGGGCTCAAGGCTAAGTACGCGACCAATGTCCACCAGGGCCCGATTGGCCTCTGCCGCTCTGGTTGACTCATCCTTTGCGTCAATACTGGTCAAAGATTGCCTCTACGAACGTCCACTCAGTTCCAGAATTACCTGAAAATCCTAGCAGACGATCCCTCAATATCCTTCGGTGTTCCTACACGAGTTCTACAAGGTGGAAGTCACGCGCTCCACGTCGCAGCACAATGACCTTGCCTTCAATCGCATCTTCCAGTGTGACGGCTCTGATGACATCGTTCTCACGGTGGTTGTTGAGGTAGATCCCACCTTGCTCCGTAAGCCGCCTGGCTTCCCCGGCCGACTTTGCAACACCTACTTCTGCGAGGAGCTTAGGCAACGGCATACCGGTGCCCTCTAGCGCGGATTTAGCCATATCGCTGGATGGCACATCAGAGAAGATATCATGCAGTTCACTGGCGGTAAGACCACTCACTTCTCCGCCAAACAGAACTTCACTTGCAGCTTCAGCGGCCTGAAGTCCCGTGACTCCGTGCACCAGCTCAGTAACTTCTCTTGCAAGTCGTCGCTGGCCTGCGCGTTCTTTCGGACGTTCCTCCGTCATCACAGATATCTCTGCAATTTCCTCTTCTGTGAGGAAACTGAAGAGCTTCAGGTACGGAACAACGTCGGCATCCGCCGTGTTCAAGAAGAACTGGTAAAGCTTGAAGGGTGAGGTAACTTCCGGATCCAGCGCTGGTGCGCCGCCCACGCTCTTCCCAAACTTCTCACCCGTTGCGGTGGTGATGAGTGGGTACACAAGCGCCTGAGCCTCAACCGAACGCGTTCGCCGGATCAGGTCCACGCCGCCAAGCAGGTTGCCCCACTGGTCGCTTCCACCAATCTGCATTTTGCAGCCGTAGCGATCATGCAACACCTGGAAGTCGTACGCCTGAAGCAGCATGTAGCTGAACTCCGTGTACGAGATGCCATCCTCTCGCTGGAGTCGATTCTTGACCGACTCCCGTGTGAGCATGCGGTTGACCGTGAAGTGCTTGCCCACGTCTCGCATGAACTCAATGGCGCTGGTGTCCATCAGCCAATTGGCGTTGTTCACCACACGAGCAGGGTTGGTTTCTGCCTCAAAATCCAAGAATCGCCCGAGTTGCTCACGAACAGCGTAGACGTTGCCCTCGATTTCAGACGTGGTGAGCAGCGGTCGCTCTGCGCTTTTGCCGCTGGGGTCGCCAATCATTCCCGTACCGCCGCCAACCAGTGCGATGGGAGTGTGGCCGTGGCGTTGTAGTCGCATCAGGCCCATCACTGGAACCAGGTTGCCAATGTGGAGGCTCTTCGCTGTGGGGTCAAAGCCACAGTAAACCGTAGTCTTTTCGTTCCCCAGGAGACTTTCGCTACCGGGGGTTGCGTCGTAGATGGCGCCTCGCCACTTCAGATCTTCAAATGCGTTCATTATTGTTACTCGCTTGCGCCGGACTGAATTGTTTGCTCAGACTGCCCGGAGGTCTTGTTCCAGGATTGTTCTGGTGTTCTCTACGTCTTGATTCATCTGCTCCACAAGGGCTTCAACCCCTGAGAACTTCTCTTCTGGGCGCAACCGTCGAACGAACTCCAACGATAGCGCCCTGGTATACAGGTCGTCATCAAAGTCCAGCAGATACGCCTCTACCGTGCGAGCTTCGCCGTCATCAAAAGTTGGCCTAACACCAATGCTGGTGGCCGCCATCTTGCGCGTGCCATCGTCCAGAATTGCCCAGCTGGCGTAGATGCCATCAGCCGGAATCGCGATCGGGTACTCCGGATTTCCAACGGCAACATTTGCCGTTGGAAATCCAATTTCTCGCCCTCGCTTGTGGCCTGTTTGGACTATCCCTGTTACTGAGAACCGGCGTCCCAGCATTCCGGAGACCTCGCCTGTGCGCCCCCCGGCGAGGGCTGTACGGATGAGCGAGCTGCTCACGGAGTATTCGTTATAGATAAACGGCGGGACTGAGTGACCCTGAAATCCGAGCTTCTTGCCCAGCGTTTTCATGGCGTCAGGATTACCGCCCCGGTCTTTGCCCACGGCTGACCCTGGCCCGGAGATGAAGTGCTCCATGCGCAGTGTCTCGGTGAGCATCGAGGCGAACTGATCTGGAGTAACGGAGCGGACAGACTCATCGAACTCCACCACGATCACAATATCTACGCCCAATTCGTGGATCAGTCGGATGCGATCCTCAAGTGAGTTGAGAAAAAGGAAGTTCGACTCAGGCTTCAGCACGGTTCGCGGCGGATGTACAAATATAATCGCGACGGACTGCATTGAGCGTTCCGCTGAGGCGCGTGCCAGTTCAACGGCCTTGCCAAGCAGCGCCTGGTGACCAAGGTGAACGCCATCAAACGTGCCCACCGCTACTGCGCTGGGCCGCCCGTTTGAATTGTCCTGGAGGATGGATTGAAGACTCAAGACTCTCTGCCCTAAGCCAGCGCGCCGACCTTCGACGCAGAAAGCGCCTTGTTGGCTTCAAGGAGCAGGGTTTCGGTCTCCTCCCAGCCCACGCAGGCGTCCGTAATGGACACGCCGTACTCAAGTGAGGACGGGTCGTCGCCAAGCTTCTGAGCGCCCTCGTTGATGTGGCTCTCAAGCATGATGCCTACTACCGCCGCATCGCCGTCAACCCTCTGGTTGATCGCTTCACGACAAACGCCGCCCTGCTTCCGATGGTCCTTGTCGCTGTTCGCGTGCGAGCAGTCGATCACGATGCTTGGATCCAAGCCCGCTTTATCAAGCAGGTTCTTGGCCTTGGCTACGGTCTCCGCGTCGAAGTTGGGGCCAGTGCTTCCGCCTCGCAGGATAATGTGACCTGCCGGGTTGCCTGACGTGTTAACAATGGCGGCGTGGCCGTCCAGGTCGATGCCTAGAAACGAGTGTGGTGACTGCGATGCAACAAGGGCGTCTACTGCGATCTGCAGCGAACCACCAGTGCCGTTCTTATAGCCGATTGGCATGCTCAGACCGCTGGCCATCTGCCGGTGCGTCTGGCTCTCTGTTGTTCGAGCACCAATTGCGCCCCATGAAACAAGGTCAGCCAGGTACTGCGGCGTGAACGGATCAAGAAATTCTGACGCAGTGGGCATGCCCATCTCGCCAATCTTCAGGAGGAACGCACGCGCACGATCAAGGCCGCTGGCCATATCAAATGTGCCGTTCAGGTTGGGGTCGTTGATGAGACCCTTCCAGCCAACGGTAGTACGGGGCTTCTCGAAGTAAACCCGCATGACAACCAGGAGGTTCTCAGAGACGCGTTCCTTGAGTTCACACAGTTTCTCTGCGTACTCAAGGCCGGCCTTCTCATCATGAATGGAACATGGCCCAACGACCACCAGAAATCGCTTGTCATCGCCCTGGAGAACATTTGTGATGTCTTCACGAGCATTGGTGACCACATCTGCGATTTCTGGAGTGATTGGCATTCGGTCAAGGTAGTGCGCAGGTGGGTCCAGGTGGTCCAGTGACTTGACGTTCAGGTTGGATGTCGCAGGAGCGTTATTAGACATAGGATTAAGTTAACTCAGACTGGTTTGATGAACTGGATGGTTGGGATGAGCCGGAAGTTGGGGTCGGGTCTATCAGCTCGTATAAACGTAGCTCGGATAACCAAATCCCGGCCCCGTAAACCAGTGGACAGAAGTGCCAGTCACAATAACCGCAAAGTTGGCGGCGCTGCGTGATACTCCGGTCGTTCCCGACCAGTCCGCCTGCTCTTGTTTTGACATGGTTGCCATGAGCCTAATTTGGTTTCGCACGTTGGCGGAGATTGTGCGCCTCTCTGAGGTACACGTGCTTAATCTCCTGTTGTGATTTATCAGTATTCCACAAAACCAGCACCCGTATACATCTTTTCTGCCCATGAGGCACAGACATTTCGTGGGTATTGATCAGCGGAACGTGCTCCCAGCCGGGCAAACCCTCACGAGCAGAGCGGGCTGGAAAGTCAGATACCAGGTCAGGAGTGGTAGTAAATGTGACGGCGGCAATGTCATCGGCATCAATCTCGTTTGCCGATAGCAATTCCCGAACCATCTCCAGAGTTGCGTCTTCAATGGCTTCAGCAGAGAGGTCGACCGTAGTCGTCGCCCCGCGCACGCCCCTAACTTTCGTCAACTCGCCGACTCTTTCTTTCGCACAGATCCGCCACTCACATCTCGTATGAACTCGGCCGCTCGCTCGGGAGCAGAGTTTACCGGCCCGTTATCGATCACCCTGATTAAGGCACTACCAATCACCGCTCCTTCAGCAAACTTGCCTATCTCAGCAACATGCTCAGAAGTGGAGACGCCGAATCCTACTCCGGTTGGAAGGCTTGTGTGGCGCTTGACCATCTCGACAAGTCCTCGCACACGACTGGATATTTCCTTACGCGCTCCGGTGACGCCAAGCGTTGAAACGCAGTACACGAACCCGGATGCGGTCTCGACAGCGGCCTTGATGCGCGCTTCAGGACTTGTGAGGGCCACGAGCGGAATCAGGCTCAGATTGTGCTTTCCAGAGACTTCCAGCAACGGTCCGGCCTCTTCTGTCGGAAGGTCTGGCACGATAAGGCCGTTTACACCCGCCGCAGCGACGTCTTCGCAGAACTTCTCCAAGCCGTAGGAAATAATCGGGTTGTAGTAGCCCATGAACACCATCGGCACTGTAACGCCGCGTCGGCGCAACTCAGCGCCCGCCGCAATGCAGTCGCTCACTGATACGCCGTTCTCCAGCGCCTTGAAACTGGACGCCTGGATGACCGGCCCTTCCGCCAGCGGATCGCTGAACGGCACGCCAAGTTCGATTACATCGGCTCCCGCCTCAGCAACCGCCACTATGCAATCCAGTGACGCTTCAAGCGTGGGATGGCCAATCGTGATGAACGGCACAACTGCCGTCCGGCCTTCAGACCCGGCCGACTCAAAAGCGGCCCGGACTACGTCTGACCCCGAATTCAAAGGTGATCCTTTTCTATTAGGTACTTATTCAGCAAGTATCGTGATCGACAAGATCACTGTGTTGTGAATTACGTGGATGAAGATAGACGGCCAGAGTGAGTTGGTCTTCAGGTACATCCACCCAAGAACGATACCAAAAAAGAAGATGGGTACGTAGATCGTCGGTTCAATATGGAACAGAGCGAACAGTCCGGCAGTCAGTATGAGGGCTGTGCGATCGCCAAATTTCCGACGCAGTCCGGCAAGCGCGAAGCCTCTAAAAAAGATCTCCTCAGCGACTGGGCCCCACAGCCCCACAACCAGCAGTGTGGTGAAAAGATTTCCGCCGAAGCCGATGACCTCATCAACATTATTGTCTGGCATGAGCGCATCAATGCCCAGGAAATCAATAACCACCTGCCAGAAGACGATGGCAAACAAGGTGACGGTCCATCCACCAAACGCAAGCAGATATGGCAGTCGACCCTGCGCTCGAGTAAATCCGAGCGACCGAACGTCTATCCGGTATTTGCTAACTGAGAATCGCCACGCTGCGAACACAAAGATGAGCTGCTGCACCGCGACGACCCACAAACCGACGGGCACGCCTCCAAATTTTTCGTCGCTGAGGAAGTCGCTGGAATCGTCACCGCCGAATAGAAGTATCAGTACCAGCGTTGAGCCGATGAATATCGCAAGCGCCACGCCAAGTGCCAGCAAAACGTCCCGTTGATTCCATCGGATCACGAATGGAAACGGGCGGACTACCCGCGCTGGAGAACTATCTGGTATCTGCGGCCTATACACCAAGCCAGGTCACGTCCCCGAACAGTTCTGGATCGTGTTCTTTGGACGCGAACACCTCGTACTCGGCCGAAGATGCTGAGACTGTGGAGTCATCTCCATGGCCGGGGTGGATAGCCGCAGCGCCGGGCAGTGTCAGCAGCTTCGTCGATATCCCATCCAGCATCTGGCCGAACACGGTCGGTGAGCCTGATCTGCCCGGTCCACCAGGAAAAAGCGTGTCCCCTGAGAATAGGTGACCGGCGCTCGAAGACATGTAGTAGCAAGTGGAGCCTGACGTATGCCCGGGCGTCGCTATCGCTTTGAGTGAATTCCCGCCGAACGAAACAGACGCGCCGTGCTTTACATCAATACTTCCCGCAGTCAGTCGACTCACAATCGCAGGCAAGTCGCTCGCCCCAATGCCCACTGGGACAGCGTGTTGGGCATAGACGACGTCGAAGCCCTCAAGGTGATCGTCATGATTGTGCGTAATCAGGATGCCGACCACGTTGGTCACAGCCGCGGCGCTCAGTAGCTCTACCGGGTTGTCGGGAGTGTCTATGATCAGGCTCTCATCAGTCGCCTTATCGGTGAGCAGCCACGCGTTGTTGGAGAATCCTGAGACGAAGACCTGGAGTTTGAACGTCTCGTCTTCGTAATGCACACTCATGTGGTTCGTCTCCCAAAAAGAATTCCAGAAATTATTTGACCGGTGCCATTGACGCACAACTCTCCCCCGAAGGGTAGCCCCGAATGAACATACGCCCAGCCACACCCGGTGATGCAAGCCAGATCGCCCACTTCAACCAGATGATGGCGCATGAAACAGAAGACAAGACACTGGAACCCGTAACGCTGGCGAAAGGCGTCGCAGCCGTTCTCTCTAGCCCTAATCGCGGCTTTTACACCGTTGCAGAGGTCGATGGTGCAGTCGTCGGATGCCTCATGATTACGTATGAGTGGAGCGACTGGCGTAACGGCAACATCTGGTGGATTCAGAGCGTCTACGTCGACGCACCGCACCGCAAGAACGGCGTCTACCGGGCCATGTACGAGCACCTGTACGAACAGGCGGCCTCAGACGACGATATCGTAGGCGTTCGGCTTTACGTCGATAAATCCAACACTGCGGCTCAGGCCGTTTACCAGAAGATGGGAATGCAACAGGCCCACTACGATATTTATGAGGTCGATTTCGTTCTTGGGTCACCGAGTTCGGAACCAACACCAGAACCAGCAAAAGGAGCAAAGAGATGATCAGCGACGAAGTTCGAGCGTTCGCCACGGCCAGCAACAAAGCCGTGTTGACCACGTTCCGAACTGATGGCGCAGCACAGATGAGCATCGTCGTCAGCACGCCAACCGAAGAAGGCGTCTCCTTCACCACCACGGAAGAACGGGTGAAATACAAGAACCTCGCTCGGGACTCCCGCTGTTCGCTACTCGTTTCGAAAGACGACTGGTGGGGATTCGTGGTTCTTGAAGGCACCGCCACATTAGTCACGCAGGAGAACACATCGCGCGACGATTATCTGGAAGCCTGTCGAACCATCTACCGCCAGATCTCCGGCGAACACGACAACTGGCCCGAATACGATCAAGCCATGCTCGACGACCATCGAGTAGTGATTACAGTAGTACCAGACCGCGTTTACGGTACGGCGCTTTAATCAAGATGAGACTTTGACCGGAGCATTCTGGCGGGTACGATATCCCGCAGCGATCCCAACATCGACCAACCACATGAGGCCTCATTCGCTATGACCACATCCGATACGCCCAACTACGGCCTGACTCTGCACTCCACGGAGACCAGTGATCGGCTGGAGGTGCAGTGTAAGCACCAGAACGGTCAGCTCTACATGGTTCCGGCGGATCGAAGCTGGGTTTGCGATGTGGAACATCGGCATGCACACGTGATGGCAGGGTTCTTCAAGGAGTTGGCAGCGTTAGACCTACCTGCTGTTCATGGCATCATGAATCGGTGGGGGTTATCTTACCGAGAACGTCCGCTGGCGGAACAGGATGCCGAAGAGGCCTAGCCGCCAGATATTGCTAACAAAAGAGAGGCCCGGCGTCACCACCGGGCCTCTCTTATTTTTATGCGTTAGTTGAACTAGGCGCCTTCAGGCTCTGGTGGCCTGCTGGTGGCCGGCTCATCTGGAGTTGGCTCGTCACTCGAGTTGTCCTCAATAACCGGGGCGGCAGTCACCGATGTCCCCGTGGGTCGGGGCGGAACCGGATCGCCTTGAACGATGGCTTCAATCTCATGGGCCTCGATGGTCTCATGCTCAAGAAGGTACTCGGCGATCCGAGTGAGAGCATCCATGTTCTCGCTGATGGACTTCTTAGCCTGCTGCAAGCCCATCTCGATCTCGGCATCAATCTCTTCATCGATGATCGCCTCAGTCCTCAGACTGTAGTCACGCTCTCCACCAAGATCTTTGCCAAGGAAGACCATCTCTTGCCGTTTTCCAAACGACCTTGGCCCAAGCCTCTCACTCATACCGTATCGGGTGACCATTGCTTTCGCGATGTCGGTCGCCTTCTCGATGTCGTTAGAAGCTCCAGTAGTGATGGAGTCGAACTTGATCTGCTCGGCAGCTCTGCCACCCATCGCTGCTGCGATGTTTGAACGGAACTGCTCCTTGGTCTGCAACGTGCGCTCTTCATCAGGCACGTAGCGCGTGTATCCACCCATCTGGCCGCGAGCCACGATGGAGATCTTGTGCACGTTGTCAGCTTCTGGATCCAACTGCGCCACCAGGGCGTGACCGCCCTCGTGGAAGGCAACAATCTCACGCTCATGCTGGCTGATGACGCGACTCTTTCTGGCTGGGCCGGCAATCACACGGTCGATCGCCTCAGCCATCTCATCAAATGAGATCGTCTTCCGATTGCGTCGGGCAGCAAGAATAGCCGACTCATTGATGAGGTTTGCCAGATCAGCACCGCTGAATCCAGGGGTCTGCTTGGCAATCTCCTGGAGGTCCACACCCTCCTCGAACGGCTTGCCCTTGGCATGCACTTCAAGGATGGCGGTGCGGCCGCGGATGTCTGGTGCGTCAAGGATGACTTTTCGGTCGAACCTTCCCGGCCTCAAAAGCGCCGGGTCCAGGATGTCTGGGCGGTTGGTGGCTGCAATAACGATTACGTTGGTTCCGGATTCGAACCCATCCATCTCCACAAGGATCTGGTTGAGGGTCTGCTCACGCTCATCGTGACCACCACCCAGACCAGCGCCTCGGTGACGACCGACGGCATCGATTTCGTCGACGAAGATGATGCACGGTGCGTGTCGTCTCGCCTGCTCGAACAGGTCTCGGACACGGGATGCGCCAACACCGACGAACATCTCAACAAACTCCGAACCTGAAATGGAGAAGAACGGCACACCAGCTTCACCGGCAACGGCTCGGGCCAGCAACGTCTTACCGGTGCCGGGAGGTCCGATCAGCAGAACACCGGCGGGAATTCTGGCGCCCAGTGCGACGAACCGCTCAGGGTACTTCAGGAACTCAACCACTTCTTCCAGCTCTTGCTTGGCTTCCGGTGCGCCGGCAACGTCAAAGAATGTGACCGTTGCTTTGGTGCCAACAAACATTTTGGCTTTGCTGCGACCGAAGCCCATGGCCTGGTTTCCACTGCTCTGCGCCTGACGCATCATGAACATCAAGATTCCTCCGAAGAGGATCAGCGGCAAGAAATTGAACAGTATTCCAATAAAGCTACTTAGCCCACTGGAGCCTTTTACGGTGATTGCTACCCGACTAGTATCGACGCCTGAAGACTCCAAGGTCTCAACCAGGCTTGAGTTGGGTTCCTTCCTAGACCGGAACGTCTGCGTTCCGTCCCTTATGGTCAGATCTTCTCCAGTAACTTCAATTTGAATTGGGCTGCCAGACTTGGCACGTGTAATTACATCGCTAATCGGAATGTCTTGAGAATCACCCAGCGGGTCATTGAAGAACACCAAGAATATGGTGATCACCCCAAGGACGATCAGTACGTAGACAAACCCATTGCGCATCCAACGGTTGCTCACAGGGATGCTTCTCCATCACGAATAGTTGCGGCTTAAACGACGGGGGACATCGGCGGCAACTGTTTTTGCGCCGAACATTGTTTTCGACGCGGGAATCTGCTTTCAGGTTCGCATTTAATGAACCCCCAGCAGAGTGTGGGAATACTGGTCCAATCGTAGCACAGGGTTGTTATCGCAACCATGAACAAAAACTAAAGATGAAGTTTCTGCGTGGGGAACATGCAAATTTCATTGACGCTCCGAGTGGCGCGTAGCTATAATTACAGCTTGTAAAAATGTTTGTCGCGCAGTTTGCGTGCACGTAACGTATTGAGGAGTGTTCTGGGATAGCAAAAGACTACAGAATCAACCACCTGATTCGCGTACCTGAAGTGCGCTTGATTGGCTCGGGTGACGGCAATGACGGTGCCGAATCGGTCGTCATGGAAACGCGGGACGCTATTACGCTTGCGCGAGAACGCGGTGTTGATCTGGTTGAGGTTGGCCCAAACCAATCTCCTCCAGTAGTAAAATTGCTCGACTATGGACGCTTCAAATTCGAAATATCAAAAAAGGCCAAGGAGGCCCGTAAGTCACAGGTCAAGACTGAACTAAGAGCGGTTCGTCTCTCACCAAAAATTGGCGAGCATGACATCCAGGCGAAGATTCGCAAAGTCAGAGAACTTCTGGCCGGCGGTGCGAAAGTCCGGGTGTTTGTCCGCATGAGAGGCCGAGAGAACCAGCATCCTGAGGTTGCAGTCAAAGTACTGAAAAGAGTGGCGGAAGCGGTAGCCAACGAGGCAAAATTGGAAAAAGCACCAACTGTTGAGGTTCGTGCAATCAGCATCGTCCTAGCTCCTGGCGCAAGTCTGCCAGTGGGCGCATCACCCGGAAATAACGAATCAAATGCCTAAAATCAAAACGCACAAAGGCGCCAAGCGCCGATTTCACATCACTGGGACCGGAAAGGTCGTCAGAACCAAAGGCCCCAAGAGCCACTTCCGTCGCAACAAAGCGGCGCGGGTGAAGCGCATGCTGGACAAAAAAATCGGCGTGTCCAAGGCGTTCAGCAAGAAGATCAAGCAGTTCTTGCCCTCGTAGATACCTAAGCGTCTCGTGCAGCAATGTCTCATGAGACTACGACCACGGAGATACCCGAAATTGTCAAGAGTTAAGACAGGCTTCACGCGCAGCCGACGACACAAGTCCGTAATGAAGGCTGTCCGCGGACATCGCGGAGCCCGAAGCACCCGGTTCAGCACGGCAAAAGAGTCTCTGATTCACAGCCTGGCATACGCCACGGCACACCGACGCCTCCGCAAGCGTGACATGCGCAGGCTCTGGATCACTCGCATCAACGCCGCAGCACACCTGCACGACCTGAGCTACAGCAAGTTCATCCGTGGACTGAAGCTGGCAGAGGTTGAAGTTGATCGAAAGGTCCTCGCTGAGCTCTCAGTACGTGAGCCAGGTGCATTCGCAACACTCGCTGCGACTGCTCAGACCGCTCTAGCAGCAGCCTAAACGTCTGAGTTGGTCGGGTCCCGCTCGATCGGGACTCCAACCCATTTGTCCAGAAATGAGAGTACGCGCTCCGCGTACTGCTCTGGAGCCGTGCGATACCCCTGAGCGTGCCCCGCGCCCTCTATGAGCCACGTCTCGCCAGCTCCCGACTCCACCGCCCGTGCCAGTAGCCGATAGTGGATCATCGGAACGATATCATCCTGCCCGCCGTGAATCAGTAGCACCGGAACGTTGGATTCAGATACCGCTCTCATTGGGCTTACAGCGCGCATATCGATTCCGAACAGAATCTTCGCCATTGCACGCATACCCGGCTTGAATATCTTTAGCGGCGTCAGGTTGCCGGACATGCTCTGCGTCACCCGGAGTTCAAGGTCTGCGAACGAGCTATCAGACACAACCGCCGCTGCGCCGCCGTACGTTCCACACGTCAGCAACGCCACAGCACCGCCGAGCGAGAAGCCAACTACGCCGATACGATCCTCGGTCACGCCCATCGACTCCAAATACCGCAACGCGCCGATGAGGTCGCGTTGTTCGTGATATCCGGCTGAGGCTGGTTTGGCGCGGGAAGTGCCACACCCTCGCATATCGAACATGAAGACGGAATAGCCCGCCTTCACGAGATCGCGAGCGAGTGGCAGCGCTCCAACTTCTGGATCGGCACGATGTGCAGAGTGACCATGAACAACGACCACCCATCGAGCGTCTTCATCTGTTGATGTGGCGGCCCTGATCAGCCATCCACTGAGCGACAGTCTGTCACCAGCGCTTCGAAATGAAATCTGCGTGTAATCGAGACCCACCGTCTCAGGATCGTCCAACAGAGGGCGTCGCTCAGTATTAGTGAGGCCTTTCGCCATCAGCGCGGAAATCCCAACGTAGGTGCCAGCGGTCGCACCCAGCCCAAATCCAACTGCCTTTGTCCATTTCATATTGCATTCACTCTATGCGGAGTAGAGGCGAGTTGCCAGTGTGACGGAGTTGGACGGCGAGTGGAGGCAATACCTCACGTTCAAGTCTCTAATCGAACGTAGCGTCCAGCATCATCAGCCCAAATAGCAACGTCAGGTACAGCAGCGAATAGAGGTACAACTCCACCACAGCCTTGCGTTCCGTATTCCACCATAACCGTGCGGCGAATCCTATGTAGATCACGTCCAGCACAAGCGAACCGACCAGGTAGAGCAACGAAAGATGGTCTGTAGTCACGTAGAGC
>CAUZJA010000004.1:0-35645 GCA_963579925.1 Dehalococcoidia bacterium
GGGTCGGGCGCGGGTACGATTATCGGATGGACATATTCCTCATTCGCCACGGTGAAACAGAGATTGGCGATGATCATCTCTACCCCAACAACGCCAGCCTCACTGAGCTGGGCCAGAGACAGGCCGACGCCGCCTGCAAAGCTCTCAGAGATGCCGGCATAACGCACATCTTCACCAGCAACCTACAGCGCGCCAAAGAGTCCGCAACACGGGCTGTGGAGTTCACCGGGTTGTCACCGGTGGCGCTGGAAGGACTGGACGAAGTCCGCATCGGTGACCTCCGAGAAGCTCCAATAGAGGCCATAAAACGGCGCCTCTACAACGGTGTGCCGGTGGCAGACTTTACTGAGTTCGACGGCGAAAGCACGCCGGAATTTGAGGAGCGAATCATCTACTCCTTCACACGGGATATTGTGGAGATGCTCGACGAAAATACCCGTCCGGCGCTCTTCGTCCACGGCGGCACAATCAGCGTTTTGCTAGACTACGCGGAGGGCAAAAGATTTGAGCCGTTGATGCTCCGTGAGGTCCCCAACAGCTCCATCACTGTGGCCAACGTGACAGACAAAAAGCTGGTGATATCTTCGCAGCCGTCAGCCGACCATCTTGCCGACATTGGCGTGACGCACATGGCCCGACCGGACCGGAATCCAGACTAGTCTGAAGCTTCCTCTGCAGGGCTGGTAGCCGCCGGATTTCCGCCCAGGTTTTCGTAAAGCTTGCCAATGCCTTCCAGCCACTTCGCTTGAACCTGTGCCTCCCATGTCGGATCAAAATCCGGGTACTTTTCCAGCACCATTTCCGCCAGTGATCGGGCCGTACTAGAGGCATCCGCAACAGGTCGGCCAGCCGCGCTAGCTGAGCCAGTCTGTCGGGGTCGTGCAGGGGCTGATGCGCGCTTGGTGTGGCGACGCGCAAGGATGTACTGAGACAGCTCAATCCCTGCATCCTGCGCAGCCTGTACGAAGAAATTTTCGCACTTCCTGAGCACGCCTTCACGGGCACCATAGACTTTGAAAGCCTCTGTGATTTGGGCCTTGGTGGAGCGCTCCAAATCAAGCCGGAAGATGGGCACATAGTGGCGCTCCAGAATTGATGTCAGCACCGCTCGACGCTCGTCGCCCTCCGCGTGAACCAGCTTCTCAAGTGCTGGAGTTGGGCGGCCATCCTCGTCCGTAAGTTCCAGAACTTTCAGCGCCGTCATTAGCTGAATTCCAGAAGATCCCGAATAACGGGCACCCCAAACACTGCGGTCAATTCTTGCGGGAATGCCGTCACATAACTGGTCAGTGAAGTTCCGGAATGTGCGGTATGGCACATACGGAGGAATTTGAAGTTGGCCTTCAACCATCTTTCCCACTCCGGGGATACACGTGGAATCAAGTTCAAGAACCACCCTACCCCAGCAAAGTTCCCAATTCAACCATACTCAAGAATTCCCGTGGACAGTTTTTGATTTTACTTTTAGGAACTTAGAGAATTGATGTCGTGTACTTCAACCGATACGCACTTCCGTATCGCATATCAATCGACAGGTAGAGACCAGAACATGTTGATACCCGTAGGACAGATCGTAGCCGATCCAGCGCAACAAGATAGAGAGCTGGAAAGTAAGACAGGCCCCGACCTTCGCAAGGGCCTGAGCAACGTAGGGACGAACCAGCCGGTGGTGGTCCGCCAGACCAATGACCAGACCAACGGCAGCAGGTCCTTCATGATCGTTGTCGGCGAGCGTCGATGGCGCGTGGCCAACTCAGAAGGCCAGAGCGAAATCGAGTGCGAAATTCGCGACGAACTGAATGAGCAGGAGATCCGAGAACTCCAGCTCAGCGAGAGCTACCACCACGAGTCGGTGCCCTCCATGAAAATGGGCAAATCATTTCTGGAGTACCGCGAAAGTTTCGGCATAAGCCAGCAAGAACTCGCCCGCCGAACAGGCATCACACCCGGCACGATTCATCACTACGAAAGCCTGGTCCGAAACCTTGCTCCAGACCTCGGTGAAAGAGTCGCCTCCAAGGAACTCACTTTCAAAGAAGGGCGCTCCATCGCTGACATTGACGGCCACGATCGGCAGCGTGAAATCGCCGAGCCATTTATTAGCGGTCGGCTCAGCTCCGTCTACGTGGAAAAGATCGTGGGCTACGCCAAGAAGAACCCCACGAAACCGGTTGCGCAAATTCTGGAAGACGTCCTCCGCGGCACCAAGGCTGAAAAGCGCGTGCAGAAAGAAGTCGTCGCACCACCAAAGGCCGGAGTCGACATCTCAAAGCTTGAAGGGGTAGCGCTCGATATCGCTGGAGAACTAGACCTCCTACCGCTCCAGGTAATTCCTGAGTACCGACGACTCAACATCATCTCCACCCTCCGCATCCTGGACGCGAAAGTCCAGGGAGCCATTGGGTTCCTCAGTACCAGCCATCCACGCACAGGGATGCCTCAACCTCTCCTGAAAGAGGTCCACTAGCTAACACCTACAGGTGCGGACACACCTGTGTTAACACAGCGCCAACCCCGCGAGCGCTGAAAGCGATGCCCCTCCCCATGCCCCCGGGGAGGGGCTCCTCTTTAACAGCGGCGCTGGTACTGGCGACAATGCCGCGGGTGCCGAGCAGCAATACGTCGAATGTCATCCCCGAGCCGCTTCGGCATCCGGGATCTCAGCACCGTCAACCGCCACGGGCCATCAACCACACCCATCCGCTCGTCAACTATGGCCGCGTCCAAAGTTGTCATCCTGCGAGCCGATGCGGCCGAAGGATGACAACTTTGGCAGATCGGCATAATCCCGGCAGTGGCGGGTCTAAGACCCGCTCCCCGCCAGCCACACCTGAATAATCGCGAAAATACCGCCCTGTTAAACAAAAAGGGACAGGTCCAAAAACCCACCCCTTCGATATCGCGTAACGGCAATTCATGAATTGCCCACGCCGATAACCCTAGTCCTTGTGCTCCACAATGATCGCTCGGATCTCAGTGTCGCCAATGTTGTGGACCTGGTGAGTCCACGCCTCGCTGAACATCACATGGCCGCTGGGAATTTCCGCTTCCATGCTGTCGGCGCCTGGAATATCGATCTTCGCCTTGCCGCCAGAGATGAAGTAGACGTTCTCTGCTGTGTGCGAGTGGAGAATATCAGTCTCACCAGCCGGCAGAATCATCTCACGATTCGCGTCCGCTCATTCTCACCAAGGAGCTTGTAGTGAGCTGGGTCAACTTTAGTTGTGTCAATGTAATCGGCCATGCGTCCTCCCGGGACAACCTAATTTAGATACCACCACGGCTCTCGTGCCGTGCTTCTATAATTTGATGCATACCACGCTAACAAAATTCGAGTGCGCAGACGATGCCCAGTGGGTGTACGATTGCGCGCCAAACGACTATGCCAATTGCGGAGGATTCCACCTGATGCTTGAGCGGTTCCACGTTCCCGTAGAAGACCGGGTTTACGTCAAGCAAGAAAAGATGCGGGCAGCCACGGAAACTATCTTTAAGAAGATGGGGCTTACCGAAGAGGACGCAGCGCTCTCCGCTGACGTCCTGATACTTAGCGACATGCGGGGCTGTGAGACCCACGGCGTTTCCAACATGTTGCGCCAGTACGTAGCCGGATATAACAGTGGCGATATCATCGCTCAACCTAAGATCACCACTATTCGAGAGTCGCCCACTACGGCAACCATGGACGGAGGAGGCGGTCTTGGACTCCACACAGCGCCCGTTGCAATGAACGTGGCAATTGAGAAGGCCAAGAAGCATGGCATGGCCTCCGTCACCATGCGGAACAGTCGCCACCTTGGTATGGCCGCATACCACGCAATGATGGCGTTGGAACATGACATGATCGGTCTCTGCATGACCGGCGGTGGCGGATCAGTCGGCAACTTCGGCATGGTGCCAACATTTGGCACGGAATCTCGATTCGGCACCAACCCAATCGCCTGGGCCGCACCCGCAGACAAGATGCCCCCATTTGTATTCGACGTTGCCACCACGCAAGTAGCAGGCAACAAACTCTTGCTGGCAGAGCGCATCGGCGCAAAGCTCGAACCGGGCTGGATCACCGACAACGATGGCATTCCAATCATGGAGCCAACCGATCTCCCACCCCGTGGTGAATACCGCATGCTGCCATTTGGCGGCACCCGTGAGAACGGTTCCCACAAGGGCTACGGATTCGCCGCAGTCGTCTACATCCTCTGCCAGACCCTGGCCGGATCAGGATGGGACGCCCCATCGGGCGGCGGCCACCACTTCATGGTCTACAACATCGACGCCTTCACAGACGTTGCCAAGTTCAAGTCAGACATGGATGACTTCCTTGAGGGCCTCAACAACACCAAGCCTGCACCCGGCCACGACGAGGTCGTCTACGCAGGGCTGCCAGAATCTCGTGAACTTGAAGAACGAACGAAAAACGGCATCCCATACCACCGAGAAGTAATCGACTGGTTCCACTCCATCAGCGGCGAACTAGACCTCGGCATCCAGCTACCTTGAGTTCTTACTCCCTCTCCCCATGGGAGAGGGCTTGGGTGAGGGCGCGTTAGTCCTACCATGAAGGCACTTCTCCACGGAACGCTAATCGACGGCACCGGCGCAGACCCGGTCTCCGACGCCACCATCGTCATTGACGACGATGGCAGTATCACTGGTGTGGGCGCAGGCATTGAGCCTCCGCGCGACGCAGACGTAATCGACCTCTCAGGCCGTACGCTCATGCCCGGCCTGATCGACTGCCACGTCCACCTGTTCCTGCAGTTCAGGGATCTGGAGGCCGATGCACTGGCATCGCTCACCACGCGCGTGTTTGAAGCTGCCGACCGAGCAAAGCGCACCCTGGACGCTGGCGTCACGTCTATCCGAGACGTTGGAGGCGCGCCGAGCGGCTTCAAGTTGGCGGCCCAACGTGGGCTATTCGCCTCCCCTCGCATGAACATCGCTGTCTCCATCATTTCTCAGTCCGGTGGCCACGGCGACTATGCTCTACCCAGCAGCATCAAACATCCCTGGATGGCAGCGATGCTCAGCAACGAAACAGAGTGGCCGAATTCCGTTGGCGATGGAGTTGAGGGCGTCACAAAGGTTGCTCGAGAGACGTTTCGGGCTGGTGCGGACTTCCTCAAGATCTGCACCACCGGTGGACTCAGCCTCCCGAACGAAGACCCCCATCACACCCAGTTCACCGTCGACGAAATCAAGGCGATGGTAGCGGAAGCAAACGCCAGGAATAGCTACGTGGCCGCCCATGCACAAGGCCTGCAAGGCATCAAGAACGCCCTCGATGGCGGCGTACGTACCATCGAGCACGGCTACTTCATGGACGAAGAAGTGGCCGATCAAATGGTGGAGCAGGGCACATACCTGGTTCCAACCGCACATCTCACCAACGGACGGCTCAGAAGAGAAGCAGACAACCCCGGTAGCGTTCCAGAAGATGTCATCGAACGCAGCAACGTCGTAACGGCCAACTTGAAGATGGCCTACGACAAGGGCGTCACCATCTCCATGGGGACCGACGTTGGCGTCGGTGAGCACGGCACCAATGCTGAAGACCTGACTGCCCTGGTCGACCTGACCGGGATGTCGCCAATGCAGGCCATCGTCGCCGCCACGAAAACAGCTTCCGAATGTAACCGCACGGACAATCAAGTCGGCACACTCACCCCGGGCAAACTCGCGGACCTTCTCGTTGTCCATGGCGATCCACTCGCTGATATCAAGGCGCTCGAAAACAAGTCCAACCTGCTCCTGATCATGCAGGGTGGCAACGCTCACAAAGACCTGATCACCAGCTAATTCCGGAGTTGCATCATGCTTGAACGATTCAAAGTGCCAGAGAAAGATCGCGTATACGTGAAGCGTGAAGCGATGCAACTCGCCACCGAGACCGTGTTCAAGGCATCGGGTCTCTCCGATGAGGACGCCAAGCTCTCCGCCGATGTCCTGATGCTCAGCGACATGCGAGGCTGCGAGACACACGGCGTCTCCAACATGCTTCGCCGCTACGTCGACTGGTATGACGACGGCACCATCACCGCAACTCCAAACGTTCGCATTACACGAGAGTCAGACGCCACCGCCAACATGGACGGTGGAATGGGCCTTGGCCTCCACGTCGGACCCAAGGCGATGAAACTGGCCATTGAGAAGGCCGACAAGTTCGGCATGGGTTCGGTAACAGTCCACAACACGTCGCACCTGGGCATGCTGGCATACCACTCCATGATGGCCATGGAGCACGATATGATCGGCGTCACCGTCATCGCCGGAAACCCATTGTCCATGGCGCCAACATTCGGCGCAGAGCTGCGTCTTGCCACCAACCCCTGGGCCTACGCAGTGCCAGCCGACAAGATGCCGCCATTCGTATTTGACGTAGCAACCACGCAGGTAGCAGGCAACAAGCTGGGCCTCGCCAAACGAATCGGATCCCCTCTGGAAGATAACTGGATTGCGAACCCAGATGGCTCCCCAATGATGGGTAACCCGCAACTCCCAGACGATCGAGCCGACTACCTGATGATGCCGTTTGGTGGCACCCGAGAGCAGGGCTCACACAAGGGTTACGGTTTCGCCGCCGTTGCTGAGATCCTCAGCCAGGTCATGTCCGGCACCGGAGCAGCATTTCTGAACCCCGGATCAATGTCATTCTGGTTCTGCGCCTACAAGATCGAAGCGTTCACAGAAGTGGCCAAGTTCAAGACAGACATGGACGAGTTCCTGGAAGCACTGGCCACAACACCACCAGCGCCGGGCCACGATCGTGTTCTGTACGCGGGCCTCTCGGAGCACGAAGAGGTGCAGATTAGAGAGAAAGACGGCATCCCATACCACCACGAGGTGATCGACTGGTTCCGCTCACTCTCAGACGCACGCAACCTGGGGATCGAGCTGGGCTAACCGCAACGGCATCATCCTGCCAGCAACGGTAGCCATCCCGAGCCTGTCGAAGGGCGGCGGAATCCATCACAGATGGTCCATCAGACAGACCAGCGCGCGACTTAACAAACGCTAGCTGCTATTTGGCTGACTGGTCTTTCGCCCGCTTATCTTCCTCAGCCTGCTTGATCGCCCGACGGGCGACGGCGACAGCGGCTACAGAAGCAACAAGGGCAAGAGCCAGAATCAATTTCTTCATGTGCTCCTCCCGACCACGTGGAGTCGACTTTAACTCTGAATGTAGCGCGTGCATCCGTTTCGGTCAAAGTTACCCTGTCGTATATAGGGCCGAACAAGCGAGCACGCACAGTAACGCGGGCCTGAAACGAAAGACGATTAGCCCTATGAACCGGAGAGCGCGTAATCGTGCGTGGAAGTCTCCAGGATGTCTTTCACCGTGGTGAGCAGCCAGCCATGGCGAGTCGGCTTGGTCAGGTAGTCAGCAGCGCCAAGCTCCACGCACTCCGTCACCAGTTCTTTTTCGGAATATGTGCTGAACACCACTACAGGAATCTCTGAAGTCGCCTCGCTGGCCTTCAACCGCCTCAAGGCCTCAACGCCACCAATGCCCGGCATCGCTATGTCCAGCAGGATCAGATCGGGATGCTCAGCGGTCGCCACCTCAATCGCTTGTTCGCCGTTCTCAGCCTCAAAAACGGAGTATCCGACGCGCTCAAGCAGCGTGCAGGCAATATCGCGCACAGCGATGTCATCATCGGCAATCAATATTTTTGACAACAATTCTCTCCCGGTACTCATGCTTGATGCTCTTCAGTTTCGCCGGGGTTCCGTCATTGAAAAAGTACCACACGGTGTACAAAGGGTAGCGATCAGGTAACCGGTGTGCCTGCCGCTGCCTGGGTTGGAGGCGAATGAACCGCAGCTACCCGGGCAGGATGGACGAACAATTGGGATCGTAAACAACAACGGAGAGCGCAGGCGGTCTCGAATCCGTGCTGGCAACTGCACCCCGTGAAAGCTGGAGTCCACCCAATTCGTAGATTAGACCCAGCGTGTAAGCTGGCTGATTGTACTGTCGAGGATAGAGCAGATCTGCCGCGAGAAGCGGATCAACAGGCGTTAGCATCATCGTCATCCCCATTCCTCTCTCCGCTGGTGACCGCACAACCTCCCAGTGGAGTTCACGCCCAACAAGATCAAACAACTCTGCCCATCGGAGCGGCATTCCACGCCCTCCCTCGCAAAGCAGCACTTCCGCTCCATGTTCTTCAAATTCGATACGTGTATCTGAAAAAAAGTCCGTCCAGAGATTGACCCTCTCTTCGCCCGATATCTGGCTTTCGCTGTCGGCAAGCTCGTCTGGCACAGTCGCCTGGCTAAATCCCCTGTTCGCCAGGTTTGGATCGTCGAGCGCCGCTATCGTAGAGACAACAGGAAGAGGCGTGGCCCTAAGTCTGGGGGCCTGCAGCGGAATACGTGTTGGTGAAGGAATAGAGGTCGCCCGAGCGTCCCGCGGAATCAATGCAGTCGCAGTTGGCTCAACACTTGGGGTGACAGTCGCTTCAGGAGCAAGGGGCGACACATCGGGAAGACCGGTCGCTATCAGCGCGTCAGACTGCTGTTCAGACCCGCCACACGCTACGGCAATGATCGCGAAAACTGTGACTGCAGCAACTAAGGACGGGACTCGGCGCAAGTCAATATCCAGTATGAAAGTTGGGATGGCGCAATGTGGATTAGATGATCAATCGCCACAATCAGGCGCGCTAACTACAGGCTGAAGATCAGTCGGAACCACGCATCGGCACGATCAGCGATAGTGCCGTTCCGGTCGACGCTATGATCACGCAGAACCACACCACACCCTGGAATCCCCACTCCGTATTGATAAACCCTGCAGCAATCGGAGCTGTGGCACCAATAGCTGCGCCACCCGCGAACATGAGCGCAATTGACGAGCCCTCAGAGCCCTTCTCCGTCTGATCCATCGCAGCCGCCGCAATGATCGGCATCACGGCGAAGAGAACCAGCCCCAGGAACGCCAAAGCAATCGCCAACGGGAACCCCGACTCAATCCAAATGAATTGCGCCAGCAAGATACCAGTCACGGCCATCGCACCAACAATCACAGGCTTGCGACCTATCCGGTCAGACAAGATGCCCATGAGCGGCGTAGAGCCGATCCCCGCAAGTGTAATCAACGAGATATGCAGCCCAACCAACCACGCATCGTAGTCAAGCTCTTCAGATAAATACAACACAAGGAAGATCTGGAACGAATTATGTACAGCGCCGCGAATGGCCTGCAACCCAACCAAAGACAGCACCCTGTAGTTCGTGACCAGCTTCCTGGACGCCGCGAAATAACTCTTCAAATCTGGTGGCGCCGAGTCGCTTCCCGGCGGATTCCTGAACAGAAACATCACAGCGAACGCCGTAAGCATCGTCGGAATGATCAGCAATATTGAGACCGTGCGCCACTCAAGGCCATCCCAGTTGAAGGCCCCTATCGTGAACCCGGCAAGCGCCACACCCACAAGCACCGGTGCCGTGGTATTACCAATCTGCGCACCAGTCAGGTGAGCCGCCATCGCAAAGCCACGCCGCTTTGGATACCGGGCAGCCAACGCGCCAAACGCCGGCGCATGCCACATTGACGTACCAATTCCAATGATCACCGCGGCCAGTAGCAACAACCAGTACCAGTCGGTAAATCCAACCAGCAAGTACCCAAGGCCAACCAGAGACATGCTGCTGAACAGAATGATCGGTAGTTGCCGACGGAAGAAGTCCGTCATGAACCCGGCCGGAATATTCGCGAACCCCGATGCGATCTGCTGCGCCGTAAACATCCCACCAATAGCAACATCAGACAGCGACAACGCCGCCCGAATTTCCGGCATCAGAATCAGAAACGAACCCTGCGCAAAGTGCTTTACGCCATGCCCAGCAGAGAGCCCAAATAACAGCCCAGAGCCGGATTGTTCGACATCATTTTCGATTTCGATCTCCGCTTCCGTGAGTGAAGTGTCAGAGGTTCCTGTCAATTTTTTTTCCTGATATCTTGAGAGATCTGGAGTTCCCGATTCAGGCGAGATCTGCGTCTAGTACAGATATCGCTTCAACTAGTGGCCGGTCGTCTTCGATTCTTACAATCAATTCGAGATCAAACGTCATGGCCCGCCCGAATGAAACCGAGAATGTGCTACTGCCAGGTCTTTGAGTAATCAACTCCGATGAAAAGTACCGCTCAGCCTCCGCTAGATCCTCGGAAAAAAATTCCGCCCACATCTCCACAGTTGTTTCTGCGGTGATTTGGACCACGTGGCGATGCCGATTAAGCGTTGATACAGAATTGGTGTTGAATCCCGTCAAATCGATCAGGTCGAGCGCGATAGAAGTTGCATACCCTTCGGCTCCAAACGACAAATCGGACTCATACAGGTGCTCGTCAGTGCCGATGATTTTCTGAAGTTCCGTCTCCGCCCCAGTTCTGATCCGTTCACTCCAATCCGAGGACGGGGACTCGAGTTCCTTGCGCTCCGGTACCTCGGTGGCCCGTTTTTCCAAGTAAGGGGCAATTGATTCTTGAACAAACCCTCTTAAGGTCGTAATCACCGTGACCCTGGCCGCTGTGCTTGCTTCAGCAACCTCCGCTTTGAGATCACTATGTAGATCCTCATCTACCTGGCAAAAATCGTTCGTATTTGCTGTCAACAGTACGACTGAGCATTGGGGCGCCTCTCGGCAAATCTCTAACACGGATGCCCACAGTAATGCATCACGATAGCCTTTCTCCCCTTTGGTAAATGGAAGCGAGCCGCTCAATATCTTTTTTACCAAATGGGCGTGAGAAACTTGAGGAAGTTTTGCGATTCGCCCGTTTGTCTCCCGTGTTATCGTCTCAATCCTCTGCCTGAGCGTCACCTCCAAACTGTCCAAATCCGCAGTGTCCGTCGAGAACTCGAGTTCTGGCCCGATCAAACGGTCGATTTTACGCGCCGATCTAATGAGTTGTTGTTGAGCCTCTTCTGCCTGTTGACGAACCTTGCTGACCAGTTCTTTGACAACCACCTGAGGGACAATTAACTCAACTCCGATCGCCTCTATGTTCTCCAGAGTTATTTGGCTATTGGCGTCCTGAAACCATGGATCTGCCAAGATTGCGCTGGTGTCGACCACCAAGTGTGTCGGTGTATGGTCAGGCATTCTCGCCTCGACACATCAACCTACCCCCAACTCGCTCTCCACTTCCGTCAGCGACTCATCAATCGCCGTCGTCATCTCGTCAATCTCATCTGCAGTGATGATCAGCGGCGGTGCGATAGGCACGATAAACGCGGGCAGCCTAATCCAGATGCCGCGGTCGATCAACTTCTCCGTTAGTCGAGCGTTGAGGCGCACCGACGGATCGAAGTGCTCTTTCGTCTCTCGGTCCTTCACCAACTCAAGGCCCTGAATGAGCCCCGTGCCTCGATAGTCACCCACGATTGGGTGGCGATCCATCATGTCTGCAAGGCTCTCGGTGAGCTGCTCGCCGCGCTGGCGGGCGTTCTGGACGAGGTTCTCGCGCTCCATGATCTCGAGCGCAGCCATTCCTGCAGCGCCACCTCCCGGGTGGGCCGAGTATGTGAACATGTGCGAGAAGGTCTTCTCAGGCCCTCCGGCAAAGATGTCAGCAATATTGTTGGTCGCAATCGCGCCACCCAGCGGCCAGTAGCCGCTCGTCACGCCCTTGGCGAACGTCATGATGTCTGGCGTTACACCAACGTAGTCGGCACCAAACCAGGTGCCCAATCGCCCGAAGCCCGTGATCACCTCATCGAAGATCAGCAGCACACCGTAGCGATCGCAGATCTCACGGACCTTCGGCCAGTAGCTCTCGTGCGGAATCACGCCGCCCAGTGGCTGTGAGATCGGTTCGCCGATCACGGCGCTCACCGAGTCCGGCCCCTCGAAAATAATCGCGTCCTCAATGGCTTGCGCACATCGGGCCGCACAGTCCTCGGCATCCACACCACCCAATTCGCAGCTATACGGATTCGGCTGTGGCACATGCACCACGTTATTGGGCTTCGGCTGGTAATCCGTGCGCGGAAAGCCAGGATGGCCGCCAAGCCACATCGTTCCGTACGTAGCACCGTGATACGAGCCACGTCGAGAAATAACTTTGTATCGACCCTTATCGCCAGTGCGCACGTGATACGCCTGCGCCATCTTCAGAGCCGTCTCATTGGCGTCCGAGCCGCCCTGCGAGAAGAACGTCCGGTTCAAGTCGCCCGGCGTCAGCTCAGCAATCTTGGCGGCAAGCTGGATAATCTTCGGCGTCGCGCCCGCGTACACATTCATACTGACGGCACAGAGCTGGTCGTAGATGGCTTTGGCGATCTCTTCACGTCCATGGCCAACATTACGGAAGTACATGCCGGAGATACCGTCGATGTACTCCTTGCCGTGAATATCCTTCACGCGAATCCCGCTGGATTCCGTAAGGATGATCGGACCACCCTCCTCGGCCAGCTGCGCATGGTTGGACATGCCAACAAACATGTTCTCGAGCGCTGCTCGCTCAAGCCCGGCGGCGTCGTCAACTGATGGAACGTTAGAAGTCTGGCTGCTCAAAGGAGTGTCCCGTCGCAAAATGTTCTTATTCGTGGCGGCGAGTATATCTCGCCGTGTGCGATGTTGCCCCTCCTCGCACCCACCACATCACACGTAGGGGCAACCCCCTGTGGTTGCCCGGCTCCGCGGCGCACGCAAACCCAACGGCCGGGTACCCACAAGGGGATGCCTGCCGCACGGGCATATCCAAACCAACGATCATCGTCACATGCATAAACATGGTATCTTGCGGCTCACACGTGAACTGGCCTCAGGAGAAACACAATCATGGTTGCCACCAGAACTGGATCCCAGCGCCCGCCGATCATGGGGAAGACGCACGCCGTCTCCTCCGGCCACTACCTCGCCAGTGCCGCCGGATACCGAATCCTCGAACAGGGCGGCAACGCAACTGATGCAGGTGTGGCCGCTGGAATCGCCATCAACGCGCTCCTGCCTGACATGACTAGCTTCGGTGGAGTTGCACCGATCATGATTTACGAGAAGGCTGATAAGAGCATCTCCACGCTCAGCGGCCTTGGCCGATGGCCAAAGTCAGCGTCTGCCGAGCATTTCCTCGACAACCGCGACGGCAACATCCCAATTGGCGTCGAGCGCGTCGTCACCCCCGCTGCTGCGGGCGCATGGCTCACCGCGCTGGAAGAGCACGGCACCATGTCGTTCGAGCAGGTGGTCACACCAGCGCTGGAAATCGCCCGTGATGGCTTCCCAATGCACTTCACCGGTGCAAAATCCCTGGAACTGCTGGAAGAAGAGTTCAAGCTCTGGCCGTCTTCAGCGGAAATATTTGCCCCCAACGGCCAAACAATCCAATTTGGAGAACTGGTCGTCCAGAGCGCTCTAGCCAATACGTTTGAGCGACTGATCGAGATCGAAAAGTCAGCATCTGGCCGTGGACGAGAGGGCGCGCTCGCGGCAACCCGAGAGTTCTTCTACACCGGCGAAATTGCGCAGGAGATTGTCGACTTCGTTCAACAAGAAGGCGGCTTTCTGTCCATGGACGACATGGCCGATTTCGAGATCGGCCACGAGAGTCCGGTAGTTGGCGATTTCAACGAGTACGAGGTCTACACCTGCGGTCCGTGGACACAGGGGCCAATGCTCTCCCAGGCCGTCCAAACGCTTCAGAACGACGACCTTGCAGCAATGGGCCACAACACACCCGACTATATCCACCTGCTTGTGGAGTCACTTGATCTGGCCTTCGCCGACCGCGACGCATTCTTCGGTGACCCGGACATGGTCGATGTGCCTCTTAAAGGGTTGCTCAGCACGGAGTACACCGATGAGCGTCGGCAGATGCTAGATATGAACACCTCGTTCACTCGCATGCCGTACGCCGGTGATCCCTGGAAGTTCGAAGGCCGATCTGCGCCCGCTGACTACGCGTACCAGCGCCCAGAGCCGATTGCCGCAGGCATCGAGCCAGACACCAGCTACATCTGCGTCGTCGACCGCTGGGGCAACGCCTTCTCGGCAACGCCAAGTGACACGCTGAGCATGGCGCCAGTGATCCCTAGCCTTGGCTTCACGCCATCCGGCCGTGGCTCCCAGAATTGGCTTGCAGACGGCCATCCGGCACGACTCGAGCCAGGCAAACGCCCTCGCCTGACGCCCAACCCCGCAATCGCGCTCAAAGATGGCGAGCTACTCATGCCATTCGGCACACCCGGCGGAGACGCCCAGCCGCAAACAATGCTCCAGGTATTCCTCAACATCGCCGCCTTCGGCATGAACGCTCAAGAAGCCGTTGAAGCGCCAAGATTCCAGTCTCTCAACTACCCCAACTCATTCTGGCCGCACGCCTACACCGAAGGGACCCTGCGACTGGAAGGGCTCATCGGCGAAGAAGTCGGCGGAGTACTGGCTCGAAAAGGCCACAAAATCGAGTGGGGCCAACCCCGTGACGCCGGAACCGGCGCCGCCTGCGCAATCACCGTCGACCACGACAACGGTACCCTCACAGCAGCAGCAGACGTCCGCCGAGAAAGCTACGCCATCGGCCGCTAGGTAGTCGCCAATACCTGCTGTTCGCTCGGCAACTGGATAAAACGCGCCACTCCCGCAACGGGCAATCTCACCCTCATCGTCCGTAAGATCGTTGTCAGCGATCAGATCGCGTGCATGGTTGTCCGTCCCTGCGCCGATTGGATTCGTTTGATGTAACGACGATGGGGGCTCCTGGCTTCTCGCCACTCTTCAACCTCTTCAGGCAACTGCGCTCAGATGCCTGGGATGACGCTCGCTTTCGCGAGTTGCGTTGAGTGCGTGACGTGGCCGGAGGGCACGCAAGGCAACAAGCGTGATAACGACTGAACGAACTCCCGGTGGCGATCGGCTCGGCACAGATCGCCCGGAAAGTGTTGACGAAAATTCAGGATCAGATTCAGCCAGGATGCTGGGTGGAATGCTCCTGTACCCGGAAGACACAGCCGGCGGGCTGATGACTCTGGACGTCACATCGTTCCCGGACTCTCAAACGGTGGCCGATTCGATTGCTGAGATCAGCAATCGACAGGGCCGCGCATCAGATATTTCGCGTGTCTACGTTGTGGGGGCGGACAACTCCCTCGTAGGCAGCTTGAGCCTCTCGGAGCTAATGTTTGCGCCCCCGTACGCAATGCTCAGGGAAGCCCTGGATGGCGAGTCCGTGGCCGTGAACTGGGACGATAGTTATGAAAACTGCGCCCGCAGCATGGCAGAACACGATCAAGCCAGCCTTCCAGTAATTGACGATCAGGGCGTCCTCATCGGTGCGATTGCCACCGAGGATATGGGCCGCGTCGCAGAAATGCGCGCGGCCCAGGACGTCGTGAAACTGTTTGGCCTTGGTGGTGAAGACCAGGCACTCGGCCCGTTCTGGAACTCCGTTCGCAGCAGATTCCCGTGGCTACTCATCAACCTGATGACCGTCCTCATGGCAGCATTCATCGTCAGCCTGTTTGAATCGACCATCAAAGGCGCCGCAATGCTGGCGATATTTATTCCCGTAGTCGTCGGTCAGGCTGGCATCGCCGGCACCCAGACCGTGACCATGGTCGTGCGAGCGATTGCTCTGCAAGAAGTCGATGAACGCGATAGCCGCGCTCTACTCATCAAAGAAGGTGCGCTGGCAGTGCTTCAAGGCACCTCGATCGCACTAATCCTTATGCTGCTCGTCTGGATATGGCAGGATAGTTTCATACTGGGCCTGGTCGTCGGCTCCTCAATGCTCATCAACCTCATGGTTGCCGCGCTCGGCGGCGTGGCTGTGCCGCTCGCAATGAAAACGCTCAAGATCGATCCCGCAGCATCCTCAGCCGTGGTTGTCACCACAATGACCGAGATGATCGGAATAGTGGCCTACCTTGGCCTCGCGGCCTGGCTGATATCCATGAACCTCCCCGGGTAATCGCCAACAACTGCCACCGCATCGTTTACGTTGTCGACTTGACCGTTCATAATCACCCACGCCATGAGCGACTACACCTCAACGAACCGCGCCAACTGGGGCGACCGCGTCCCCATCCACCTCTCATCGACGCAGGCCTACAACGTCGATGCATTCGTGGCGGATCCCGCAATGATCTCCCGCACCGTGCAGTTCGACTCCGAGCGCATGCCTGATTTGACAGGCAAACGCATCATCCACCTCATGTGCCACCTCGGGCTCGACACACTCTCGTTCGCACGCCTCGGGGCAGACGCAACTGGCCTCGACTTCTCTGGTGAGTCGGTAGCAGTGGCAACCGATGCCGCAAACAGGACCGGACTCGACACCCAGTTCGTGCACTCAGACGTATACGCAGCTCGGGAGGCGGTAGAAGGCGACTTCGACATCGTCTACATGACCTACGGCGTTCTGAACTGGCTCCCGGACATGGGCAAGCTGGCAGAGGTTGTGAAGAGCCTGCTGAAACCCGGCGGTCTGTTTCATCTGACAGAACACCACCCGATGGCCATGGCCCTCGAAATCCCATCTGAATGCGACGAGCTACGCCTCAACTCAGACTACTTCGGTAGCGCTGAACCAACCGTCAACGAGAGTGAAACCAGCTACATCTCCGGCGAAGGCAAGATCGACCACTCCACCACCTACCAGTGGCAACACACCCTCTCTGACGTCGTCACAGGCCTACTCAGCGCCGGACTCCGCCTCACCGCGCTCCACGAGTTCCCTTACGGCATATTCCCAACCGGTAAACCGCTCTCGAAGCGCCCAGACGGCTACTGGCACTACGCCGAGCGCCCCGAACAAGCACCGCTAATGTTCACAGTCCAAGCTAGCAACGCTCTCTGACGGTCGCTGGCCCTCCACTCACGCGATAGTGGCGGATCTAAGACCCGCTTTTACGACGCTGAACGCGACAATTCGCCGCATAAATACGCGATACCTGAAGAGCGGGTCTAAGACCCACCGCTACCGTAGGAAATCAGTCGCTCAAAAAAGCCGTCGCAACGTGTCGACGTTGAATCTTCCCTGTTGCTGTCCGCGGCAAACTTTCCGCAAAGTAGATCACCTCTGGCACCTTGAACTCAGCCATCTGGGTTCGGCAGTGCGCCATGATCTCTTCAGCCGTCGTCTCACCACCAAGAACAACTGCGGCGTGAACCACTTCGCCGTACTTCTCGTCCGGTGCAGCGAAACAGACGGCCTCGTTGACGGCGGGGTGCTTCAGCAGGATGCCATCGACCTCTAGCGGCGAAATCTTCTCGCCAGCACGATTGATCAGCTCCTTCAGTCGACCGGTCAGGCTCAAGTAGCCATCGTCTGACATCTGTCCCTGGTCGCCGGTGTGGAACCAGCCATGTGCGAACGCCTCTTTGTTGGCATCCTGATTGTTGGCGTAACCATGAGTAACGTTAGGTCCGTTGATGACCACTTCGCCAATCTGACCAGGCGGAAGCAAGACGCCGTCATCCGCCATGATGGCGATGTCGACTCCAGTGCCCTTTCCAACGGTTCCGGCTCGTCGGTCATCAAACGGACTGGACGACATCTGGTGTGATGCCTCGGTCATTCCGTAGGCCTCCAGCACTGGTGCGCCAAATCGCTCTTCAAGCTTTTCGAAAACGCTGGGTGCAAGTGCAGAACTGCAGCTACGAATAAATCGGAAGCTCTTCTGTGGAGCATTGTCCTCATCGGCACGCAACAGAAGTATCTGATGAATTGTCGGCACCGCTGAGTACCACGTCGAGCCCGTCGCGGCCTGGATCTCCCAGAAGTTGGTTGCACTGAATCGGTCTGGCACAACGATGGACCCACCCGATGAGAACGTAGACAGCGTGACCCCAATCAGGCCATGCACATGGAACAGCGGCATGACGACCATCGCAATATCGTCCGAAGTGAGATTGTACGTGTCGCGAATGTTCTTGAGTGAGGCGCCAAGGTTGGCATGCGTCAAAGGGACACCCTTTGGCCGGCTAGTCGTTCCCGACGTGTGCAAAAACAGCGCCGTGTCGTCTGCAGACGGCAACTTTGCTGGCTCGCGTTTGCTTAGCTTCGAGCCGCCGTAGAAGAGGTGCGTGTCACCGGACACGTCACTGCTGGCGGTGAGAATCGGAATCGCAAGAGCTTCGGCAGCATCTCGAGCGGCATCATTCTCAGTAGAGATGATCGCCAACTGTGCGTTCGCATCCTCCATGAAGAAGTTGAACTCATCCTGCGTGTACGCAGAGTTCAGCGGCGCGGAAATAGCGCCCGTTCGGGCCACAGCAAGGAAAATAGTGACGAACTCAAGGCTGTTCGGCAGGATAATCGAAACGGCTCGCCCGGGAACGACGCCCTGCGCAGTCAACTCTTCGGAAATTCGCTCTACTTCGGCTGAGAGTTTTCCGTACGACAACGTTGGGCCGCCAGGGATCACTACGGCATTGGCATCGTGAAGGCCGCGCTCAAGAACTTCGGTGAGGGTCGACAAAGTATTTTTCTCCCAGGAAAGCGAGCCTTAATTTCAAGGCCGCCGGATTTTATTGCTCGCCGATTTTATATCTTGTTCCACATCCAGCGCGTGGAGCCAATCAGTGGACGCTCTGGCGAGACTACTTCTGCGCCTGTATCTTCAATGCCGCGCGCCGCTAATTGAAACGCGTTTACGGCCGCCGTTTGCGGCTCTACACAGATGGAATCAGACGGCGTGTAGACCTGCAAGTGCGCAAGGTTTGGAGACGACTGGATCTGGAGTGATAGCTCAGGCCATGAAAGCGTCGTCGCCTCTCCGGGCTGAATGCGGAAACAGTCGTCAAGCGATCCTATGTCAGGGATGACGCTTTCTCGGATATCAAACTCATCGTGCAGTTGAACGCGCTCCCCGGTAGGCGTCATCGCCTGATCCAGTATCCACATATCGGTCACCGGAGCGGCAATGGCCACATCGCCACCTCCAAAGTTTCGCTGAAACCACGGATGCCAACCGAACCCGGCCGGGAACGACTCACCGTTGTTCGATGCGATAGTTATCTCCTGCACCAGCGACGGTCCATCCAACTCAGCGCGCACCATGATCGTTCCATCAAACGGCCACAGATCACCAAGGCCTGATCGCAAAGTCACCGATGACGTGGTCTGTTCGACGATCTCAAATGGCAGCTCGTTGACGGTGCCGTGAATAGCGTGCGGTGGCGCGTTCTCCGGCACAAAGTAGCTGCGCCCTTCGTGTTCAAAGACCCCGTCGCGAATACGATTCGGCCACGGTGCCATGATGAAGCAACCGCCGCCTGATGGATGCGTTGACGAATCATGCTCACCATCACCACCAGTCAAGAGTTGAACCGCGTCCGCGCCGCTACCCGCCTTCAGCGACCGTAGCCCCGCTCCCGTGGCAGGTGCGTATACAGCAGTACCGTGCTCATTCTCAATCGTCAGTAGATCAGCCATGTTGGTTCGGCGATTGCTTGTTGCCAATTTGCCACCTATCGGTGCGCCACATAATAGTGGCATTTGGCGCGTCCACAAGGAACACCTCGGTAGCAACCTCGTTCAACTCGGTCTGAATCTCGATCATCCCACCTGACTCAGTCATGGCCTCCATCTTCCGGACGTACCGCCCAAGCGGCAACAGCGAACTAACCTCCACTCGGGCAGGCCCCGCAGCAATCGGAAACCCAATCACTGAGCTTGTCTCAACGGAAATCGCCTCGGAGATGGCTTCAAATCCGGCGAAAGGTTCCCCAACGTAGAACAGGGTCACCTTAACCTCAGTGATCCTCTCCGAGAATATGCACTCCCCGGTATTCACACCATCGAGCTCCGTTGGCAGCACATTGATTCCGGGAACAGCGCTCACAGGGAAGTCACTTGATGAACCTGAGAGCACGCAACTAATTGAGGGGGACGACTCAGGTGCGACCACATCTGCCACAGCGGTAGGTTCGATATCGCTCCCGCCACAGGCCACGAAAACAGCTATGGCTAATGCGCCGGCAGATATGAGCAGGCGGGGATGTCGATTGAGTTGTAAGCGATTGAACAGCAAATGGCTCTCATCGGGAACTATTGTGACCGTGCCTGAACAGGGCAATCCAGAGCGTAGCTGGAAGGTCTGATGCACGCATATCGAGGTCGATACCAAGTTCACTCAGCGCCCGAATTATCTGCTGACGCGACCATGCAGCCTTGAGTGAGCTCCGAATATCAGCCCTGCCATCGGAATGTACCTGTTTTACGAACATTCCGTAAGCGTGCGACTCATTCGGCGTAATCAGCGGCTCCGATCGCTGCGTAATCACCATGATCGAACACACCACACCGGGCCGTGGAGTGAACTCGCGAGCATCAAGGTCCTCCAGCACTTTGATGCTGAACCACGGATGAGCGAGCAGCGAAAACCGCGTCTGATCCGGCCGCCCCACAAACTTGAGAGCCGCCTCCTTCTGCACGATCAGCACCGACTTACGAGGCGACTTGCCCGGCACGGTGATCTTTCGCGCAACATCCGCCGTTATACCAAACGGCAGATTGGCGACCAGCTTAGAACCCGCTTCGAACCGACTCAGTTGACGACAGTCTTCCTGAATGACTTCGAGAGCAGGTATCCAACGTGCGATCTTCTGCAGGCCACCAGCGAGATCAAGATCGAGTTCATATGCCACACGTGTCCCGTCTGCTACACAAGATGGCGCGTAATCTTGCCTTCACCCGCGCCGAATTCATAAACGAGATCGGTAGGTTGGATATCGGCCAACTCAACAAGCTTTCGAGCGGTCGACTCCCTGGTCAGAAAATGCTGATCGAAACCCGTATGAGGCCCACCTCCACCCAGCGTCCGCTCCGTACGCTCCTTCTGTTCGGGGCGAGGTTGGCGGCGTGATTGAGATTTGCGCGGGTTGGCGCGGGTAGAACGAGACCTGGAATGACGAGACATTTGAACTCTCCGTATTGAAATGAATTCGGACGAACGACATTGAGGACAGTCGTTAGCTCCGACCGGAGAATTCGATGTGCGCACGGTTCAGGGCATCAGCACTTTCATGCTGGCCCAATTGCGTCTGGTAGGGGCAGGTTTGAAACCTGCCCGCCCCCTCGCGCTGTAGGAAACATCAAACGGGCGACGTCACAAGACGTCACCAGAGGATTCTGGAATTACCGACCGAGGGCTATCGAGCCCGGGTGCGTATTCGGCCGTTATTGCGTATCAACAGATCCACCTCTGAGAGTAGTTTTCGCTATCCCGCAATCTATATGCAGATCGCAGATCAGAACTCCAGGTACGACTCACTCTCAATCTGCGTGTAGTCGCCGGGAGGGTGGTGGTCGGACTTCCTGAGTGTGCAATGAACCGTTGGGAGGTGCATTGTGCCACGCGGTACATTGGTCGCAAGCCAACACCCCAGGGCAAAACCAGAAAGAGAAGACATGGCGGGCATCGCAAAGATCGAGAGCATCACAATTGACGTGAATGATCTGCACAAGGAGCTAAAGTTCTGGGAGGCCGTCCTCGGCGCCGAACCCACAGCGGACCCTCCAGATTTCGTCACGATCAAAGGCAGCAACCTCGCGTTGCAGAAGGTCCCTGAGCAAAACTCAGGTAAGAACCGAGCACATCCGGACATGGAAGTTGAAGACCTGGACGCCGCAATCCCTCAACTGGAAGCCCTCGGTGCCACCGTCATCCAACCCCCACCAACAGAAGGCATCCGCTGGGCCGTAATGGCCGACCCAGAAGGCAACGAATTCTGCATTTCTGCGGGGTAGCAGCGCCTAAATAAACCGCGCCCGATCCTTCGCCTCAGCCGCATGGTCGATGTACACCGTGATCGGCTCCGTGAAGAAGTCCACCATCTCCTGACCCTGCTCACGAGCTCCAACGCCAGACGACTTCAGACCGCCAAATGGCAGATGCACTTCGCCACCAAGCGTTGGCGCATTCACATGCACCATGCCAGTCTCAACGGTGTTGATGTACTGGTACGCCACTGTCAGATCCTTCGTGTAGATCGACGACGACAGGCCGAACTCAACGCTATTTGAGATCTCCACCGCTTCGGTAACGTCCTTCGCCTTGAAGACAGTCAGCACCGGGCCGAATATCTCCTCCTGCGCAATGCGGGAATCCAAAGGCACGTCCTCGAAGATCGTTGGCTCAACGTAGTAGCCATCTGCGTACTCGCCGTCCTCCAGACGGTGACCGCCGATCACGAGTCGCGCGCCCTGCTCGGCGCCAGACCCGATGTACTCCATGACGGTGTCGAGCTGGTTCTGGCTCGATAGCGGTGCAACATCTATAGCCTCGTCGATACCATCGCCAACGGTCAGTGCAGACGTCCGGTCTACGAGCTCCTTCATGAAGTCATCGTAAATACCGTCTTCCACGATCACGCGACTCGTAGCCGTGCAACGCTGGCCTGTCGAGCCAAATGCTCCCTGCACGACTCCGCCAACAGCTTTGTCGAGGTCGGCGTCGTCCATGATGATGGCAGCGTTCTTGCCGCCCATCTCCGCCTGAATCTTCTTCAGGAGCGCTGCGCCGCGTGAGTAAAGTCGGGTACCAATCTCAGTTGACCCGGTGAATGAAATCGCCGAGATATCCGGTGACTCCACCAGGGCGTTTCCAACGGAACCACCTGATCCCGTGATCAAATTCAGCACGCCCGGCGGAATACCCGCCTCCTCAAACACCTCAGTCAGCAGCGTTGCCGCATACGGCGTGGCGCTGGCTGGCTTGAAGACGATGGCATTGCCGCAGATGAGCGCAGGTGCGATCTTCCACGCCGGAATGGCCAGCGGGAAGTTCCATGGCGTAATAATCGCCACAACGCCCATGGGACGCCGAATTGTGTACGCCACGGTGTCCGGCAGCTCAGACGGCGTCGTGTAACCAAACATACGTCGACCTTCACCAGCCGCGTACTCGATGATGTTCATCGCCCGCTTGATCTCACCACGAGCATCGACGATGCCCTTGCCCTCTTCAATGGTGATCGCCCGCGCAAGCTCCTCACCACGCCGCTCCATGATCGCGAGCGACTTCAGCAAGATCGAGCCTCGCCGTGGCGCAGGCGTATTCGCCCAGCCCTCTGCTGCAGCCTTGGCCGCGGCAATTGCCGTCTGCGTGTCTCCGATGGTGCAGGACTGGAACGTCCCAACCACGTCCGACTTGTGCGCCGGATTGAAGGTCTCGTAAGTCTCGCCGGACGAAGAGCTAACCCACTCGCCGCCGATGTAGGACTGGTATGTGTTTGGCATTTACCTACTTCACCATCTGCGCAATCACCGGCTCCAACTCTGCTCGGACAGCAGTCCTGGCAGCATCGTCAGTATCCGGCGTAAACGCGTTCTCTTCTTCGTTATCAACACTGATATCAAACAGGCGCCCATCGTCGTACAGCTTCCACTGCTTGCCTCGGACAAACCGAGCTGGTGGCCGCTGGTTCCGACCACCTGGCTCGAAGTGGAAGTAGATCCAATCTCTGGGATCACCAGTCTTGCCCTGAAGCTGCGGCAAGAAGCTGCGGCCATCCATGTAGTAGCCAGCTGGCGTATCAACGCCCGTGGCCTCAAGCATCGTGGGCAGGTAATCGCAGCAGTCGATCAAATCATCATTCACCGACCCAACGGGTATTGTCCCCGGCCAGTTAGCGATCAGCGGCACGTGCGTCCCGCGATCAACCGTAAGCCCCTTGCCACCACACACGGTGTCGTGATGGTGGCGAATGGTGCACACCTCAACCGGTGAGCCATTGTCGCCCATGTAGATGATCAGCGTGTTCTCGCGCTGCCCCGTCTCCTCAAGCTTGTCGACCACCCGGCCGATCACCTTGTCGTGGTACTCCACCATGTCCTTGTAGAACTTCTCGTCATCCGGCCAGCCCTCAAGCTCGTCCCACGTTCCACCACCAAGCGTCTGGTTCGATGGCGGGTCAAACGCATCGAACTCCGGGCTATCTGGCGTGGGCTCCATCGGCCGGTGCGTCAACGCCATTGGCCAGTACGCAAACCACGGATCATCCTGATTCCGCTCTACGAAATCCATGATGTAGTCGGCGAAAATATCTTCGCCGTACATACCCTTCGTGTTCTCCAGATACTCACCGTTCTGGTAGACGATCGGATCCTTGTAACGAGAACCCTTGTCCTCCGTCTGGTGCGCATGCCACACGTTGTACTCGTCGAACCCGGCATCCTCAATCTTCTGGCCCTTGTTGCGTTCCTCGGGCATCTCGTTCGGCGGATTGTATGAGTAGAGCTGCCACTTGCCAGAGATGCAGGTCTTGTAGCCCGCCTGGCTGAAAATGTGACCCATCGTCACTTCGTTGGGGTCGAGCAGCCCGAAGCCAATGTAGTTCCGGAAGTTGTACTTACCGGTCATCAACGACACACGTGTCGGCGTACACAACGGCATCACATGCGCGTCATCAAATCGAATGCCGGTCTCAGCCAGCTGATCGATCCGAGGCGTGGCGTACGAAGTACAGCCATTTGCACCAATGGCCTCGTAGCCAAGGTCGTCAGACATGATCAACAGAATATTTGGTTTGCGAGCGGGGTCATTTGCCATGCGGTCAGCTATCTCCAGTGCGATTGCGGGTGGAACCCGTGAAGATTGCCTGATTCGGCTCGCAGGTGCAAGCGGATGAGGCGTGAGGATGCGAGTTTGCGCGCGCCTCGACGTCCAGACTGTGAGTGCCACACCCCAGGAATGTCTCGGTAGCGGCGGGTCTAAGACCCGCTCTTCGGATCCCCAACACCAAATCCACCACCGCACCCCGAAAACGCGCACCCCGGCGCACTCCAAAATCGTCATCCTGCGGCCGCCTCGGCCCGCGGGATCTCAGCAAAGACCACGAGCCACGTGCGGTCAACGGGCGATGCAGGTTGATCACACATGATCGATGCAGACGCTGAGATCCCGGCCACAAAGCTGTCCAGGATGACAATTACGGTGGATGCCTGTGCGCAAAAAAAGAAATCCCTTCTCAAGTCATGCCGCCAGCGTAAGCTACGAAAATGTACGCACGATTCGCGGTAATTCAGGCAGCCGTAATAGCTACAGCCACCGTGGCCCTCATCACGTTCATCGCTATCCGAGACGGCAGCGACAACTACATCGCATGGTGGGCAATCCCACTCGCCTGGGCGCTCGTCTATGCAACTCTCATCTTGGTCTCGGTTTATCTGGTAATGAGCAAGCCTGTCTCATACTCAGCATTCAGAATCGCAACGGTTCTCAGCAGCATAGCCATTCCTGTCTCATTTTCAGGAGTGGGCTTCACCAATAGCCCCGTGATGGTGTTCACGACATTCTCAACGGTGATATTACTCACTGGGATTCGTCACCAACGCTCGCTGGTCGAATACTCGTAGCCCGTTAATCGTAGGATTGCGCCTCGCACACCAACCACGGGAGTATCAATCTTGCCAAAACTACACGTCCTCGCATCCGGCGGTCCCCGACCCACAATGGCGCGCTTCGGCTCCGCTCACGTCGTCGAAGCAGGCGGACGCAAGATCATGTTCGACTGCGGCCCAGCCGCCACGTACAAGATGGTGCAGGCAGGACTCCACCCGCTGGATATCGACTACCTCTTCTTCACCCACCACCACTTCGACCACGATATCGACTACCCGTGCATGCTCATGACCCGTTGGGACGAGAGCATCGGCAAAGAGAACACGCTCAATGTCTTCGGCCCCAACAACACTGAGTCGATCACCGAACGCCTAGTCGGCGAAGATGGCGCATTTGCCTACGACCTGAACGCCCGCCAGAACCACCCCCTCAGCAAAGCCATGTTTGAGCTACGCGGCGGCACACTCCCTCGCCCAAACATGAACGTAGCTGCCCACGACGTAGGCCCCGGCACCGTCTTCACCGGCAACGACTTCGAAGTCACCGCAGCACCAGCCGAACACGTTGAGCCGTTCCACGACTCCCTTGCATACCGCCTCGACACCAAAGAAGGCTCAATCGTCTTCACCGGCGACACCCAGCCCTGCGAAAAAGTAGTCGATCTGGCGCGTGGCGCAGACGTCCTAGTCACCATGTGTGGCAACTTCGACTCCAATCTTGAAAAACGGGGCATCGCCTGGGGCCAGACCGGCACGCTAGGTGCCGCAGAAGTCGCCGCCGAAGCTGGAGTAGGTGAGTTATTCCTCGTCCACGTAGGCCCGGACCTTTCGTCCCCAGAAGGCCGAGTAAAAGGCATCAAAGAGATCAATGAGATCTATGACGGCAAAGTAACCATGACCGACGAGCTACAAACCTACGACTGGCACCAACACGAACACGCCAACCCAGACGTCCCCCCAGACCCAGAAACCCGCCCCCACATCCACCGACACTAAGTCGCTCGCAGCCTTGTAGTCGCCGGGCTTGCCCGGCCCCAGCCTCGCCGTCACTCAACAGCACATCAACCCATGAGCGGCGTATGAAGCGTTGGTGGGGCAAGCCCCATATAGGAGAGAGGCAATGTAGTCGGCAGCCCCCCTCTTCACCGCCCGCGGCCAGTACCAGCTTTGCTGTGCCCGTGCGGCAGGCACCTAGCCAAGGTGATCGGCCTGCGGCTCAAACTGAATCTCCGTCTCGGCCGTTAGCGGCTCCACCGGATAACTCTCCGCCCACGACGTGTACCCACCAAGTAGCGCTGAAGCGTCGAACCCCAGCTGAGTGAGTTGGTGCGCCGCACGGGCGCTCGTTGCTTCATCCTGTCAGGTGCAGTACGCCACCACTGACAGACCTTCTGGCATCGTCCTTGCCCACTCAGCGATTCGATCTGGCGGAACTCTGATATCGCCCGCAATCCTACCGTTATCCTGCTCGTAACTCATTCGTGATCGCACATCCAGAATGAGCGGCGGATCCGGCGACTCCAATCGCTGCTGCAATTCCTCAACAGATATCCGAGGAATAACTTCCTCGTGCCCGCCAAATATCGCTGCGGCATCAGATTCGCGCTCTTCCTCATGCACCTCGCCAGATATACGGCGGGCGTACCAGGCCGTGGCAGGCGTGGCGGATGCACCGTGCAATACCGTCGACGCTAACACCACGATTCCGACTACCGCAAAGAGTTCTTCCGCGCCTGGAACACCTGCGTGGACAGCCAACAACGCCAGCAAAAGCGAGTTCAGCCCACGCGGCCCAAACCACGAGATAAATAGCCGCGCCTCCCAGCTTGCGCGCGCCCTGGAGAGCACTAACCCAAGAGAGCCGGGCCTGACAAGAAAGATCAATATCGCAGCGAGCGCAATCGATGGCCAGAATGGCGCATCGGGAAGAACCTCAGATAGAACCACCCCGAACAGCACAAACGACAGCAACATCGTCATTTCAGACGTAGTCTCGCCGTACTCCAGGAAGCGATCGCACAGCGTCTGGTTCAGCAGCACCACGGCAAGTCCCGCGGCGAACGCCGCCAGGAAACCGTCACCACCAACGGCCGTACCAGCCGCATAAGAACCCAACACCAGTCCGATTCCGTAAAGCGACTGCAGCTCCCACCGGATTGGAGCCTGCTTATCCAATCGGAAGATGAGCCACGAACCGGCGCAGCCAATAGCGAACCCAACCACGGGCCCCAGCACGATCAGCTTCAAAACAAACTCAATCCAGTCGACGCTGCCGTAACCGGTCGAAGTCGCCACGGCAATCAAGATCAAGATGGTCGGCAGCACCACAAGATCGTTCATTCCGGCCTCGATACGCAGCGCCTGCCGGATCGGGCGAGGAATACGCGGGTCACGAATCACTTCCCGCAACACGACTGGGTCGGTCGATGCCAGTACCGCCCCGCCAATGAACGCCAGAGTGACAGGGAAGCCGATCAGCCATATCAATGCACCGGCCCCCAGCGAAATCACCAGCGCAGTCCCCGGGCCAAGCACCAACACAGGAATAATCCATCGAGACCGCAGCTCATCTATTTGCAGCTTCACCGCGTCAAGAAACAGGACAAGGGCCAGCGCTATCGTGGCGATGATCTCAAGAATCGGATCTTCCAACTTCCATCTCGATGAGCCCCAGTCCGCCATCGCCAATCAGAAGCCCCAACCCCAGGAAAAGAAAGGCGAACGAAACAGGCGTGCGATCAACCAGCCCAGAAATCAGCGGCGTCGCAATCAGAACAATAGCTACGAGCGAAAACCTGCCCACGGAATCAATCATGATGGGCTAATGATTGATGGACGGCACACAGTGAGTCAACTACCTACGCTGGTAGCCGCCGGGCTTACCCGGCCCCACGGTGGACGTCGGTTCGCGTAACTATGGAACCTCACCTGACGAATGCGGTGGTGGGTGGGGCAAGCCCCACGGCTACCGGATCAAGAAAATCGCCACGTAACGCGCTAGCCACCCTCTTTAATCAGATCAGACATCCGCTCGCCAATCGCCATCGTCGTGACATTTGTGTTGGCGCGGATGCAGTTCGGCATGATCGATGCGTCCACAACCCGCAGACCGCTCACGCCCTTCACCTTGCCGTACTGGTCCACCACCGCCATGGGGTCGCTGTCTGGTCCCATCTTAACCGTGGCTGAAACATGATGGCCGGTAGAGACGTCGCGCCGAATCCACGCATTAAGCGCTTCGTCACTCTCAAGATCCTCTTCAAGCGGTGTTCGACGGTAGTCGACCATCTCTTCGATGTCAGGGTGAGCCTCGTAATTCACCAGCATTCGAACGCCCTCACGCATCCGTCGAATATCTTCTTCTTCCTCAAAATAGTTGTAATCGAGATTCGGTTGATCGCGATAGTCGCCGCTATTGAGCTTCAACTCGCCATGGCCAAGAGCCAGATTGAGGCCCAGCGTCGCCGCGATACCGAATGGCTCCGTGCGCAGCCCACCTCGATCCGGCCGTTCACTTGCGACCGCGGCGAAGTAGACGATCATGTCATTCTTCACGTCAGAGTTATCAGCCGTGTACCGCAACGTCAGCTGCGCACGCGGCCCCATGTTGTCGTGCTCAATCTCAGGTTTCGTGGCCCACTGCACTTGCACAATTGGGTGATCACGAAGGTTCTGACCCACGCCGGGCGAATCGACAATGGTCGATATCCCATGCTCTTGGAGGTGCGCCGTCGGCCCAACACCGGACAGCATCAAAAGCTGCGGCGATGCGATTGCACCGGCGCTGAGTATCACTTCATTCGCCATAATCTCGAATGTTTCGTCGCCCGATATCGCCTCAACGCCAATAGCTCTCGGCGTACTCCCGCTGTGGTCAAACAGCACTCGCTTCACCGACACATCGCCCCGGATAGTCAGATTGAGGCGATGCCGTGAGAGGCCCAGATATCCGATGTTTGTCGACCATCGAATGCCATTGGGATTGTTGAGCGCCATGGGCCCAATGCCTTCTGAATCCGGCGCATTCACGTCTTCGCAAGCAGGGAACCCCGCGGCGAGCGCCGCCTTCTCAAACGCAAATGAACCCGGAAGCCACTGATCACGAGGGAATCGATGGCAAACGATCGGCCCTTCGGCTCCATGAAAATCACCGGGATTGTCCCGGTACGTCATGTCCGTTTCCATCTTGTTGAAATACGGAGCAACCTGGTTGTAACTCCACTTGTCGTTGCCCCAGCTCGCCCAGTCATCGTAGTCGCCCGGCATGCCGCGCAAGAAGATCTGGCCGTTGATGGCGCTTGAACCGCCGGTCACCCTGCCGCGTGGCACCAGCATCTCCGTCGCAGAATCCGTCGCACGCGCCGTGAACTGCCAGTTGTGATCGCTTGTGTAAATCTCCGTGCCCGTCGCGTACCCGTACTTCACCTCATCGGGAAGATCGTCCACCTCGGGATAGTCCGGCCCCGCCTCAATGAGCAGCACAGACGTGCCGGGATCTTCCGTCAGCCGGGTCGCCAGAATCGAACCGGCTGAACCAGCGCCAATCACAATGTAGTCATACTGCATTTACGTGCTCCGAGACGATGTGAATCGTCGGTATATAAAGAGCGCATCTACCGCGCGAGTTGGGCGATTGCGTCTCGCATTTGGCGTGGATGCTAAGCGATTTACTTTGTTTTATGTGACGTTATTTCTATCGATATCGACGACTTTTATACGAGTTGCGCCGGAATGCGTCAGATTAATTCATTGAGGCCGGTTGCACCACAAGTAATTCAGTGCTGATTCCAGAAAATTGAACGCTGAATTCTCACATCGCACATGCTCTTATATGAAGCACGTAGTGCCCCAAAACAGATCGTTGTGTGGTCTAATGCGCCCCAGCGCGTCAGCTAGCACATAAAAATCGCATCACGACGGAGAAATCGACCCATGCCCCCAATGAACGGTGCCCGCTTCATAGCCGAAACAATGCACGGATACGGCGTCACCCACTTCTTCCTCATGCCCGTGATCATCCCTGAAGCAATGCCGCACCTTGAAGAGTTGGGCATCCAGCGCGTAATGGGGCACAGCGAAAAAGGCGTCGCCTACATGGCAGACGGCTACGGCAGGGTCAGTGGTCGCGCCGGTGTCTGTGGCGCACAGTCCGTTGGTGCAAACAACCTTGCAGCAGCACTCCAAGACGCGTATCTCGGCTGCTCACCAGTAGTCGCCCTCACCGGTCGATTGCCGCAGGTCCAGCAACAGCGCAACGCCTACCAGGAGGTCGATCACACCGACCCCTTCAACGCCACCACCAAGTACAACGTGATGGTTGATTCAGTCGAAGAGTTGCCAGTATTCTTGCGACAGGCCTTCCGTGAAGCCACATCCGGCACTCCCGGACCGGCACACCTCGACCTGGTCGGGATCGCCGGTAACGCGACTGCAAATGACGAAGCCGACATCGATGTATTCGTCGAAGAAACGTTCATCGAGGCACCCGCATTCCGGCCTGAACCCGATGTCGACTCCGTACGAGCCGCCATTGGGGAGCTTGTGAACGCTGAGCGACCAATCATCGTCGCCGGCGGTGGCGTTAAGGTTTCCGGCGCCAGTGCAGAGCTGATGGAGCTTGCAGAGACGCTGCAGATCCCCGTCGCCACTGCGCTAAACGCCAAAGAGACGTTCCCGCCAGACCACCCACTGGCAGTCGGCGTGCCCGGCTCGTACTCACGAGAGTGCGCCAATCGCGCCGTGAGTGAGGCCGACGTGGTGTTCTACATCGGCAGCCACACCGGAGGGCAGGTCACCAACGAGTGGACTGTGCCAAGGCCCGGCGTCAAAGTTCTGCAACTCGATATCAACCCTGCAGAATTGGGCCGTTCGTACCCAATCACCGTCGGTATGCAGGGCGATGTGAAGGCGTCGCTGCGAAAAATGCTCCTCAACATAGACGCACCGCCCAGCGAGTCACGCTCCAAGTGGGTTGGCCGCGTGCAGGAGCTGGTGAGCAACTGGCGAGACAGCGTCAAAGACGTCGCCAATTCAGACGCAATGCCACTGCGACCAGAGCGACTCTGCACAGAGCTCGCAGACGTGCTCCCCGGCAACTCAATCCTCGTCTCAGACACCGGCCACTCCGGCATCTGGACCGGCACCATGGTCGACTTCAAGAGCCCTGAGCAGTCGTACATCCGCTGTGCAGGCTCGCTAGGCTGGGCCATCCCCGCGGCGATAGGCGCCAAGGCTGCAGCACCAGACCGGCCCGTCATTTGCTTCACCGGCGACGGCGGCAGCTGGTACCACTGGACGGAACTTGAGACCGCGCTGCGCAACAACCTCAACACCGTCACAGTCATCAACAACAACGCCTCTCTCAACCAGGAGCGAGGCCTCAACGAACGAATCTACGGCGGCGCACTCCCCGGCTCCGACCACATGTGGAAACTCCGAGAAACCGACTTCGCCGCAATGGGCAACGCTATGGGCCTACTGGGCCTCACGGTAACCAAACCCGGCCAACTAGACAGCGCCATGGACCAGGCCCTCTCAGCCAACGTCCCAGCAGTAATAGACGTAAAAACAGACATAGAAGGCATAGCCCCCGGCGCCTGGACTTCATAGGAGCGCGCAGCAAAGGCAGCTTTGGGGCTGCCCTTTTCAATTGAAGGCGCGCGCGCGAAGGTGAAAAAGGCTGACCTCATGGATTGACCCCTAGCGCTCACGATCTTAAGATGATCGAGACGCGCATAGCGCGGCCATGTTTACTATTCCGGAGACGCTGACATTGACTACCGTATCGAACCGGCAATCGACCGATATTGCGCTGATGGCGCATCTCTTACGACGGGCGGGTTTTGGGGCCACTCGTGATCAGATCGACAAGTATCTTGAGAAGGGGTACGAGGCTGTTGTAGAAGAGCTTCTGAATCCTGATCGAGCCCCGATGGAAGATGAGGACCTGATGGACCGGTACTTCATCGCCTCGGTAGAGGCTCGCACCGCTAACCACGCCAACCCTCAGTGGGCATGGCGCATGGCGACGAGCTACAAGCCGCTGGAAGAGAAGATTGCGCTCTTCTGGCACGGGCTGATGGCGGTGGGCGGTGTCAAGCTGGACCACGGGCTTGAGATGCTCACTGAGATCGAGTTGTTCCGGGAATTTGGCCTTGGCCGCTTCCAGGAACTTCTGCAGGAGGTCTCCCGCAACCCGGGCATGATGTTCTGGCTAGACAACCAGAACAGCCACAAAGACGCCCCCAACGAGAACTACGGCCGCGAACTACTCGAGCTGTTCTCCATGGGTATCGATGAGATGGGCGAAGGCGCATATTCCGAAGACGATGTGAAAACCGCCGCACGCGCATTCACAGGCTGGGCCTCCAAAGTCACGCCGCCGCCGTTCTTCCTGGGGCCGTTTGAGATGGAGTTCCAGTTCGACGCCGATGATCACGACGACTCTGAAAAGATGTTCCTGGGCCAGACCGGTAACTGGAATGGTGAGGACATTGTCCGCATCATCTGCGAACAGCGTGCGACTGCACACTTCGTAGCACTACGCCTCTACGACTACTTCGTATCAGACACACCGGACAGCGCGGAGATCGAACGCCTGACTGATGTCTTTCAGGCCAACAACGGTGAAGTCAGGGCGGTACTTCGAGAGATTTTCAACTCAGACCACTTCAAGTCTGAAGCCGTCCGGTTCCGGAAGATCAAGAGTCCGGCAGACCTGGTGTTCGGCACCACTCGACTGGTGGACCGCTTCGAGATCCCGGAGTTGGACTCCGGCACGCTGGCCAACTACACGCTCTTCATGGGGCAGTATCTGATGAACCCACCCAGCGTTGAAGGCTGGCACGAGGGCGAGGAGTGGGTCGATTCTGGCGCACTCATCGAACGCATCAACTTCGCCTCAACCGAGGTGTCGCGACTCGACGCTCGCGGCGTGCAGCGGATGCTCGACCGAGTCCGCGAGACTGGCGATGAGCTCAACTCTGAGCAGTTCGTGGACGCCTGCCTCGATGGAATGGGTGCAATCGACGCCTCACCGCGCACCAAGTCGATTCTCGTCGACCACGCAGAGCGTTACGGAACGCCGTGGGAGGTCGAGGCACCTGACTCACTCGAACGAGCAATCGAGATGTTCCAACTGATCGTTTCAACACCTGACTACCAGTACTGCTAGCCCAATTCGGGCGCAAGTAAGCGGAGAAATATTCAATGGCCAGCAACGGCTCAACCAGTAACGGCACCAACGGATCTAACGGAAGCAAGCGCAAGAACCTCGTGGTGGTTCAGCTTTCAGGTGGCAACGACTACCTGAACACGATGGTCCCGTACCAGGATGGTCTCTACTACGACTACCGTCCCAACATGGGCCTAAAGGGCGACGACGTCATCCCAATTGACGATCGCATCGGCTTCAACTCGCACATGGCGCCGTTCAAGCGCCTGTACGATAAGGGAATGATGGCCGTCATGATGGGCATCGGCTATCCGGAGCCAAATCGGTCGCACTTCCGCTCAATGGACATCTGGCACACGGCTGAACCCTCCGTCAGTTCCTCCGAGGGCTGGCTGGGCAAGGTCACGAAAGCGCTTGACCCCGAAGGAACGAACCCCGTCACCGCAGTCAACTTCGGCCGTGGACTGCCCCGTGCACTCGCATACCCGGGCGTATCCGTTGCATCAGTCGGAGCGTTGGACTCATACGGCCTCTACACCGGCCTCGCCGGCGCAGGGAATCGTGACGCGCTGCTCGACACCGTCAGCCGCATCTACCAGCCTATGTCCGCCGATGGCTTCCCTTCGCAACGCATCCTGGAGACTGGACGAGGCGCACTCGATGGCGCTGACCTGCTTCGAGAAGCACCTGGCAAGTACAAAGGGACCATCGAGTACCCGGAAGACAACCCAATTGCGCAGAGCCTAAAAGGCGTCGCGCAGGTAACTTCCGCCAACCTTGGCACGAAGATTTATTACACCGCGCACGGTCCTTTTGACACGCACACCAACGAGCTAATCAACCACGCACTGCTATGGGACCAGGTTTCCGAGGCGGTGGAACTCTTCTGGGCGGATATGGAAGAGCAGGGTGAGGCTGACGACACCGTGATGTGGATCTTCAGCGAGTTCGGACGTCGAGTGGCCGACAACGGCACCGGCACGGACCACGGCTCCGGTGGTTGCGCGTTCCTGATCGGACCATCGGTCAAGGGCGGCCTCTACGGCGAGTACCCGGACCTGAGTCCGGATGCGCAGCTTGAGGGCGATATCCAGTACAACACGGACTACCGGGACGGCTACGCAACCATCCTTGAGAGTTTCATGGACCTGGACTCAGAGCCAATTCTGAACAGCAAGTTCAGCCAGCTCGATCTCCTGGCGGTATAGGCACGCACGCATGGCACTAGAAAACTTCACATACAAAGACACCATCGGCATCGCATCGTTCCTTGGCCGTGGGTTCATGAACCCCACAGACGTGCGACTAGACAGCACCGGAATGATGTTCGTGCTCAGCCGCTCCAACGCCGGCAACAAGAACGTTCGCGTCAGCGCTGTGACGCTGGATTCCGAGTACCAGTACGAGTTCGCCACCTGGGGCACGGAGCCGGGCCAGACAACACTGCCAACATCGATTGCGTTTGATAGCAACGACCTGCTCTACGTCCCAGACGAACACATGAGCAACATCTCTGTCTTTGATCGTGAAGGCAACTTCGTCAAGCGATTTGGTGAACTCGGCTCTGAGCCGGGCCAGTTCAACCGTCCTGCGGGATTGGTGGTCGACTCAGAAGACAACCTGATCGTGATGGACCACCTGAACAACCGCGTTCAGAAGCTGTCGAAAGACGGTGAGTACATCTCGTCATTTGGTTCAGAAGGCACCGGCCCGGGCGAGTTCAACTTCGCATGGGGTATCTCGCTCGACGCCGAAGATGGCGTCTGGGTCGCTGACTGGCGCAACGACCGCGTCCAGCGCTTCACATCTGACGGCGAGTTTGTGTCGATGTTCGGCTCAAGCGGCGCTGCAGACGGCGAGTTCGACCGCCCATCAGGCGTTCATGTTGACGACCGCGGCAAGGTCTACGTCGCCGACTGGCGCAACAACCGCGTGCAACTCTTCGACAACGACGGCAGCCACATGGAAACGCTCGTTGGCGACGCCACGCTATCGAAGTGGTGCCAGGAATTCGTAGACGTCAACCCGGAGCAGGCAGAATGGCGCGAGGGCGCAGCCCTGTTCGAGGAAGAGAAGCACTTCTGGCGCCCATCAGCCATCGAAACCACCAAAGATGGCCTCGTCCTAATCGCAGACGCCTGCCGCCACCGAATCCAGATCTACGAACGAGTCCCGGAG
>CAUZJA010000005.1:0-35545 GCA_963579925.1 Dehalococcoidia bacterium
ACCAATTACTCCGATGTAGCCAATTGGCATCCTAAGGTCGTCACAATGCTTCCGCAGCCGGTCCAGATACTCGAGATCGGTAGACGCAAATTGGCGATCTTCAAGATCGACGCCGTCGTAGCCGAGAGCTTTCGCAATCGAAATCAGCTCGAAGAGGTCGTACTCGCCCTTTGGCACGCTGTCTTTGAACGATAGCGTTTGCATGTAGATATCGATGACTGTGCCTCTCTACATCTCGTGCCGGGTGAGAAGATCGCGCAGGTATGTGTTTGCCAGTGGGACTGCTGCCGGCTCATCGAGCTCGTCTTGCCCTTCGAATACGAGTGACATCCAGCCGTTGTAGCCAACATTCTTCAGGATCGGCATGATGCGCTCGTAGTTAAGCCACGCCTCTTTGCCGGATGCGATGCGATAGATCTTGGCTCGAACGTGAACAGCGCGTGGTGCGCTGGTCTCAATGCTGCCGTAGAAGTTGTACTGGGGGTCTTCCTGGCCGCGCTCACCAAACGATGCGCCGGGGGAGCCTCGGTACTGGCCGGTGTCCAGGATGTGTGAGTAGTACTCGTCACCCACCTCGTCAAGGATGCGAATTACCTGATCACCAGTTGCCGGGATGCAGCCATGGTTGTGATTGTGCAAGGCGCAGACCACATGCTTTGAACGTCCATGTGCCACCACAGTATTCGTTGCCTTAACAAGCTGCGGCCAGGCGTCCTCTTCCGTCTGGCCTTCGTTGAGCCAGCCACCGAACAGTCGGACCATTGGGATACCCATGCGCGCTGCGACGTCAATCCACTTCTTGCAGTTCTCAATCTGGGCCTCGTAATCATCGCCAGTCTGCAAGAAGTTGTTGCTGATGCCGATGTATGGGATGTGGAGTCCACGGGCCAGGCAGAGATGCCGGATGTGCTCAAGGTAGTCATCGTCTGTAGACGCGAAGTGTGCGAAGTGGATATCCACTCCATCCATCTTGTACTCGTACGCCTTATCGATGATGCCTTCGAGGTCGATCTCGCCCGCTTTGAAGGTGTCCCGGTAGGAAAGTGACTGGAGGCTGAGTTTGATCATTGGTTGTTGCGCCTGCTCGTGCTGATGTTGAGGAATGAAATCGAGCGCAGAGTAACATAGGGTGCCGCTGCTCAATTCCCGTATTTACGCTCATTTAGAGACAAGTTTTATGAAACAGATCGATGCCCACCTCCACGTCTGGTCGAACGACCCGGTCAAGTTCCCGTTCAGGCCAAGCACGCCGGAATCAATAGCTCAGGGAGATGCTGAGTTCTTACTGGATCTGCAGTCTGAAGTTGGCGTAGACGGTGCGCTCATAGTGCAGCCGATTCATCATGAGTTCGATCATTCATACGTAAATGACGTGCTGGCCCGGTACCCGGACAAGTTCGTAGGCATGGCGTTGGCGGACCCGAAAGTTGACGATCCGACCGCCGCGCTGCAAGTCCTCAAGGATGAGCACGGCTATCAGGGTGTGCGGCTCAATCCAGGGTTATGGCCGGACAGCGAATCGATGGATGGATCAATTGGTGACCGATTGATGTCATTCTGCGCCGACAATGGATGGGTCGTCGGCTTCCTGATTGAGCCAACGCACTTCGCACAGGTTGATGCGCTACTGACTCGACATCCCGAGACCAAGGCGATCATCGATCACTTCGGTAGCGTCACGCCCGGTCAAACAAATGAGATCGATGAACTACTGGCGCTGGCAAAGCACCCCAACCTGTACGTGAAAGTATCTCGATTCCCGGTGCAGTCGGATTCTGAGTGGCCGTACTCAGACATGTCGAAAATCTTTCATCACCTGATCGTAGCGTATGGAGTTGATCGGCTCATGTTTGCCACTGACTTCCCCCACGTCGTGGCTCAATGCGGGTATGCTCGCGGCTGGCAGATAGCCGATCACGTGGAGCCAGCGCTGACGGACGAGCAGCGAACGTGGCTAATGGGCGGCACGGTAACGAATTTGTTCAACGGATGGGGCGATTAGCGTTCGCTTCGGATATACGACCTCCAGTGTTTTGGCAGGGATTAGGAGAAAGACGTCAATGACTACCGCATCTGAACAGCAACACTCCCACGCACCGGCAGCCGCCAATCGTATGACGGCCGCCGCCCAGAAGTTCCTGGAGGTGCTCTCTTCCGGCCAGCGTGACACCGCATCATTCGATTTCAAAGGTGACGAGCGGTACGTCTGGAACTACACACCCGTCGAGCGCAACGGCTTGATGATTAGAGACATGGATGACGCCCAACGAGGGGTAGCGTTCGATCTCATGGCAACTGGACTTTCAGATTCTGCCATTGCCACCGCACATCAGATCATCTCTATCGAGAAAGAGCTTGGGGAGTCGGAAGCCGCTGAGAACAGCGACAGTCCGTGGACACGTTCATCGGAGCGATACTGGTTCAGTGTATTCGGCGAGCCAGGAGGCGATGCTCCATGGGGCTGGCGAGTTGGCGGACACCACGTTTGCCTTCACTACACCGTTGTAGATGGCCAGCTTGTAACGCCTAACCCGTTCTTCTTCGGCGCAAACCCTGCAGAAGTGAGGCACGGCGAACGAAAAGGCCTCCGAACGCTTCCGGAGATAGAGGACATCGCCCGATCTATCGTGACAGGCTTCAACGCCGATCACCGCTCGATTGCAGTAGTTGATGGCGACACGCCACAGGACATCCTCACCAAGAGTTACCGAACCGCAGACCCTGCTGCGACACCAGTAGGTCTCGCATATTCCCGAATGGACGCCGATGCACGTGAGCGACTCGTAAACCTCATGAAGGTCTACGTGAATCGCAACTCCGATGATCTGGCTGCGAACGTATGGGGCAAGATTGAAGCCGCTGGATTTGATGACGTGACCTTCGCATGGGCGGGCCCTGATACACCCGGCCAGGGTCACTACTACACGATTAGAGGCAAGCAATTCCTCATCGAGTACGACAACACCCAGAACGGCGCCAACCACATCCACTCAGTCTTCCGCGACTATGAGAACGACTGGGGCGAAGATGTGCTGGCCGCGCACTACGTTGTTGGTTCGCACCACTAGGGTGTGACTGCGGCGCTCGGTGCGGGCTGGAAGCCCGCACTACATCGGGAGGGCGGGGCAAGCCCCGCGGCTACCGGTGACGTGGCTGCTCAATGTGCCCGGGCGGCAGGCACCAACTAACCCAGACCTACCACCATGAATACGCCTACTAGCGTGACCGCCAGACCTTGTGCAGAGCGGCGAGTTAGCTTTTCTCCGAGGAATATTACGGACAGTGGGACGATGAACAGCGGCGAACTGCTGATGAGGATGGCTGTGGTGCTGGCGTCTGATCTGTCGACCGCGATGATGAAGCTGATCAGCGCGCCACCAAGGAAGAGTCCAGAAATGAAGATGCGGATGCCGTCTTCACGTTTGATTGGTAGTGGGCGCGCTGGTGCCCAAAATATGACTGCCGTTGCGTAGAGTGCGAATACGACTATGTGGGCCACCACGTTGGCGGCAAAGACGTCGTTAGCTTTGAGACCCTCGTCGTACATGAGCAGGCTGATGGCCCATGTTGACCCGGCAAGGATTGCGAGCACGGGCGCCGAAAGCAAGTCACTAAGGCCGCTGAATGACGGTCGGTTAATTCGAATATCGCCCGTGACGTTGGTCAGGTAAACGCCAATCATAATCAGTGCACCGCCCGCCCACGCGAAAGCGGCAACGTTTTCATTGAGGATCAGCCAGCCGCCAAGGGTAGATAGCAATACGAACGTCGCAGTCGCAGTCGTGAAGTTGCGACCTACATCCCCAATGGTGATCGACCGTAGGATGGCGACGTCCCCGGTGGATCCAATCAAGGCTCCACCCATTAGTAGTGCGGCATCTCGACCACTAATCCCCGGTATCTCGTCAAAGGTTCCAGCGATTGCCGCCGCAATAAGCCCCATGCCGGCGGCAATGAAGATGTAGATGGCGTTTATCCGTACGGCGCGCACCCGTACAGTTGCCGATTTCACGATGATGCCGGAGATAGCCCAGCCTAGCGCCCCACCAAGGGCTGCCAATTCGCCCACTCCCATCATGCGAGGTTCTTGATCTGACAAACCACGCTGCGGCGTGACCTATTCGTAGACGTTATGGTCAATTGTGTGGGATTCGATGTACTTCCAGTCGAGTTCCAAGCCCATGCCTGGCTTGTCAGACACTTGAACGTGACCATTCTCGTCGATGGCGTCCAGATCGTCGTTGTAGCCGTCCAGATAGATGGGGGCGTGAACAAAGTTCTGGCACTTCGGATGCACCAGACCAAGTTCGTAGAAGTTTGAGTTCCGCATCGCCGCCATGCAATGCCTTCGTGATGCACCTGGACCATGGGGTTCAACGTCAAGGCCAAGGCCCTCTGACGCGTGTGCGATCTTCATGACGCCGGTAATACCGCCGTCATAGTCCTGGTCGATCCGCACGAAGTCGGTGCCGTCGGCAAGGATAAAGTCCATGTGCGGCTCAAGCCCTCGCTGGTGCTCAAGTTGCAACAGTGGAGTTTTGATGATCTCGCGAAGCTTGCGGTGGGCAAACGCAGATACACCGCCATCCTTGAACGGGTCTTCGTACCAGTAGTAACCCCACTCGTCGCACGCTCGGCCAACTTTGACCGCATCGCCAAATGTCTTATACGCACAGAATGGGTCAAGCATCAGGTCCATCTTGTCCCCGACGCGCTTACCCACTTCCTCAACCACGGCGATCTGCTTATCAAGCGATGCGTCCTGCCAGGGATGGATCTTGTAGGCCCGGTAGCCAATGTCGTAGCACTGCTCCGCAAAGTCGGCATACGCCTCAGGACTGCTTAGGCCACCGGGATGATCGTCTCCGACGTACGTGGAGGCGTAGGCGGGGAATGATGTCCTGTACTCGCCCAGCAGCTGGTAGATAGGAGTCTCGAAATATTTCCCCGCCGCATCCCAGAGCGCCATGTCCACCTGGGACATTCCCATGCGGGCGTGCTGTCGGAGCGCCTGCTTGGCGTCGTTGTAGATCGTCTCTCGAGCCAGGATGTTTCGGCCCAGTGTTGATCCGATGAACATTGGCAACGCTGAGTACTCAGTTTTACTTCCGCCAACGTACTCACCAACAACGTCCGTGTCAGTGTGAATGCGAATGGCCATCTGAGATGAGACACGAGTTGCTCCCGGCTCGTATATCGGAATCCCAATGGTCGATTCTGATCCGATGTCTTTGAGCTCGTAAGTGAACTCATTGACTTCCACTTTTTTGATAATTGGAACGGCCATTGAATTGCCTCCGCTGCGGTCCTCAGTTTTTGTTCACGGGTTGAAGGGGGGCTTAGGATACTCTTTCGCATCGTTCGTATCGGCCCAGTTGCAAGCAATTACAGGAGAATTAGTGCCCTCGCCCCAACACCATTCCGTGATCGTCATTGGCGCTGGCCCCGGCGGCCTGGGCATTGGGGCGCTGCTTGAGGGATGGCGACCGCATCTGATGGGCGAGGTTCCACCACGATTCGCGGCGTATGGCGTTGGTAAGCACCTTCGAGATCACGGAGAAGAGCTACTGACCGTCGATATGGAACAGATGGTTGGCGCTGGCATAAAGCCATTCGATCTATTCCGAATTCTTCACCACCCCACAAACGAGTATTACGGCAGCGGAAATGCGGTTCTTGGGTTTCATAAAGTCGATCCTATTGATTGGCTGATGATCTCCGATTCGCTCCCTGGCGGACTTTGGAATGACGTGCCCCGAAAGCAGCTCACGTTATCGCCAGGTCACTGGATGGAATTGGCTCCGTTCCGCCTCGACGCGTTCTTCAAAGAGACAGGGCTCGACATCGACCCCAACGCACTGATCGAGAAGAAGCATTTGGTCCCGTACTATCACTGGTTCGCAGAAAAAGCGGGTTTGTCACCGCGAGGACTATTTGGATATACGGTGACTCGAGTCGGTCGATCGGAAGCTGGTGGGTTCAGCGTCTCGGTTTCTGAGAACCCCACCGAAAACACGTTGGAGTACACGAGCGATTTCATCGTATTTGGCGTTGGCCCCAGAACCCATATCAGGTCACTCGATGTGCCCGGGGCAAACCTGCCGTACGTGAGTCATCACTACGATCATTGGGACGACCATCCAGGCGATCGCGTGCTGATAATTGGCGGCGGGCGCTCAGCTGACTGGGCAGCGACAGAGCTATACGACGCCGGACGCACCGTGACGTACGTGATGCGAGGAGATGAGGCGACACACCTCCGACTCATCGAGGATAGCCAGTACCTTCCGTACTACCAGCGCATTCGAGAGATCATTGAGTCCGATACCGGTCGGTTTGTTCGCCACTACGGCGAGCAAGTGGCGCAGTTCAAGGACGATCAGGCAATCGAGTTGGGCAGTGGTGAAATCGTAGACGTGGATCATGCCATCGTGGAGATCGGTGGAGAGCCAGCCTACGATTTATTGAGCGATCTGGGGCCATTGACCATGGTAGAGGGACGAGACAAATACCGACTCCAACTCATGCAGATTGTGGTGAATCCGGCGACGTTCGAGTCAGTGGATGTGCCAAATCTCTATCCGGCGGGGTACCTGCCTGAAGGAATGGGAATATCAGTGCTTGGTATGCACGGGAACGTCTACCCGATGGCGGCCGATATTTTGCGCAAGCTGGGGCGGCTGTAGTCAAGAGATAGGTTTAGATAGCCCGAATGATTATGGCGGCGATCACAAACACCACTGTGATGACTGAAATTGGCGTCATGAACGCGGCGAAGCCTTTGTAGGCAAGCGCGTACTTGTCCTGCAGTTGCGTCTGAGAGACGGTGCCGGTTCGCTGGAACTCTGAAGCAACCTGCAGAAGGCCCAGCGGAATGAATCGACTGCGCCAGACCGTACCAGCGAGCAATGCGACCATCGCGATGATGATTCCACCCGCCAGAGCGCCCTTGAAGTATGAGTTGCCGAACACGATGCCGCTCCACGCTGCACCGAGACCGGTGCCCAGCACTCCAAACATGATCGTAGCAGTAATGATGCCTACGTATCCAGGGAGCTTCAATCTCTAGTCCCCGGAGGCACCAGAACCAGATCCCAACGGTTCCATTGGGACTTCCGGAATGATTCTCAGGTTGTCAGGTTCCTTGTCCCAGTCTGGGATGAGAAGACGGCGGGTGGGTTGAAGTATCGCGATTGAAACTGCACCGGCCAGGGAGAATCCAGCCGAGAGCCAGATGGCTGTGGCGTAAGAACCGGTGAGGTCGAATGAAAACGCGCCCATGACTCCGCCCAGCGCCATGCCCAGATTTGCGCCAAACAATTGCCATCCGATGGTATGGCCCTGCGGAGCCTGGCCGTAGTACTGACGATTGATCACAGGGAAGATTGTGCCTTCTCCGCCATAACCAATGGCGAAGGCGACCGCGAACACGTAGAACGCCAACGTGGAGTCGGCGCTCAACAGCAGAAGAACGGTCACTCCCTGCAGGATGTACGAAACGAACATCACCCATTTGGAGCCGACTCTATCGCTGAGGATGGGCGAGAACAAACGAGTCAACAGGCTGACGCCCGCGAGCGTGCTCAAAACACCGGCAGCTACATTTGCATCAAGTCCCTCGTGAATTGCCATCGGAACGATCATTACCAAGATGACCGCGTGCCCCACGCAGCCCAGGAAGTGGATATTGATCAAGTTCCAAAAGGAATTCGTGCTTCTGATGTAGTGCACATACTTTTGCTTGATTTGAGGTGACGCCTTCTCTACGTTCAACGTATCGGCATCGCCTTCACGCCATCCGTAAGGCTTCTTTCCGGCGTCCTCTGGACTATTTCTGAACCAGAGCATTGTTAGCAGGATGATTGCGGTCCCGCCGAACCCGCCGGTGACGAATGCAGTTGTCCAGCCGTAGGAGTTAATCAAGGCAGACATGATTTGGATTCCCGCAACCGGACCGAGCCCCCATGAGATCCAGAGGATTCCGGTGCCGGCGCCAAGGCTTCTCCGGAACCAGACCGTAACGGCCGGCAGAACGGGGATCAGAAATAGCGACTGGGCGATGCCCAGCAGTACGCTGTAGGCGAGATAGAGATGCCAGATTGATGAAATGTATGCCGTGCCAATCATCCCGGCGAGGAAGATTGCTGATCCCAGCATCATTGCTTTGCGGGCGCCAACTTTTCCAGCAATTCGATCCGCAAATGGACTGAAGAATCCGGTAACAATAAACGAGAGAGCGAATGCAATGGCGATGGAGCTATTGCTCCACCCATGCTCCTGCACTAACGGGTCGATGAATACCCCAAATGCGGCACGCAAACCTGCGCCCACCATTTGAACTACTGCGGAGATCGCGACGATCAACCACGCGTAGTGGTAGTACTTGCTTTTCGCGAGGTGGGTTGAAAAAGGAAATAGTTGTCTAAGCATTGAACGTTCTTGAAATCACTCCGCCGGAAAAGTTATCACCGGCAGCATGAACGTGCGGCGGTTTGCGGGATGAATCTGATCACTCAACAATCGTGATTTTGTGGTTTTTGATCCAATCCCAATCCCACTCATATCCCAGCCCCGGCAACGTCGGCGCCACTAACTGTGCATTGTCGTCAGGCTCCATTTCTTCTGAGTAGCCCCACTGAGTCGAGTGCTTGGGGAGCCACCATTCGAAGTAAGCGCAGTTTTCGATTGAAAACATAACGTTCAGGTTTGCCGCATCCAGAGACGAGTTCTTCGTAGTTCCAATCTCGCAGTTCACCCCGAAGCCCTCGCACAGAGATCCAAGCTTCTTTAGGCCAGTAATGCCCAGTTTTCGTGAAGTTCCTCGAGGAAGCGCAGCGCGGCCAGTCTTGACCGTTTCAGCCGCCTGAGTAAACAGGAATCCCGGTGCATCGCTCAGGCAGAGCGGTGTTTTCAGTGTATCTGTGAGCTTCTGTATGTCCTGAGACCTCTCAAACGGGAGTGGGTCTTCAAACCAGTAGAAATTCATCTCATCCAGAGCAGCGCCAATCTCTAATGATTGGGCAAGGTCATAGCCGCTGTTGGGGTCAAGCATGAGTGTGAAATCGTCGCCTACGAACTCACGCACCTTTGTGACCATCTCGAGCACCTCAGCGGTACTCATCGTGCCCGGATGGATCTTGTATGCCTTGTGCTTTTCACTAATCAGGTACTCAGCCTCGGTGACGTAAGACTCCGGCGTGCTCTGGCGCGGCGGATACGTGGCGTAGACATCCACGGCATTGCGAGCGGTGCCCAGCATCTTGTGGATTGGCATGCCAGCCTCTTGCCCTGCAATATCCCAGAGACAAACGTCCACAATCGAATAGGCCGGATACAGATCGGGAGAGCCGCCGCTTAACGATGGCATCTGATTCCACAGCCACTCCCGGTCGTTAGAGTCTTTCCCAACAACAACAGGCTTCAGGACTTTCAGAATCCGTTCAACCTGATCCCGGTCCACGTCGTTGGTTCCATCACCAATCGCACACGTGCCTTGAATTCCGTCTTCGGTCATAACCCGCAAAAGAGCGCTTTCGACATCGCCTCCAATGTGAGAGCGCTGATCTGCCAACGGCGTAACGGGCATTGAGCGCTCGATGATGTCGACTTGAAGATCGGTAATTTTCATTGTTTCGGTTGAGCTTTCTACAGGGACCTAGATAAGTGCAATTGCTTTTGTCATACCAGCGGTCCAGCCACCGTCAACGTTGTAAGCAGATCCAGTTACGAATGATGAGTCATCGCTGGCGAGAAACAACGCTACTTCTGCGACGTCCTCTGGGTCCCCGATGCGGCCGACGGGTGCGATTCTTCCAGCGAATACGCGGCCATCAGGATTCTCATTCAGGTAGGGCGATGCCATGTCCGTATCAATCCAGCCGGGGCAGATGCAATTTACCCTGACACCATCATCGCCGTGATCGATTGCCATTGCCCGAGTCAGTTGCATCGCAGCACCTTTCGTGGCGCAGTAGCCTGCGATATCTGACTCCGCATAAAAACTGTTTGCTGAAGCTGTGATGATGAACGAACCGCCGCCTGAAACACGCATTGCAGGGATTGCGTATTTGCCGCACAGGAACGCGCCTTTTGCATTTACATTGAACATGGCATCCCAATCGTCTTCAGACAGGTCAATCACGTTGCCATCGCGCATGATTCCGGCATTGCTGAACACAACATCCAGCCGGCCAAATCGCTCAACGACACTTGAAACCATCTCTTTCACGCTCTCGCCATTGGTAACGTCCACGGTATGAGCGTGAATCGATTCAGAATCAGCGGCAGTTTCAGCCACTCCGGCGGCGTTGATGTCAGCAGCAATCACCGTTGCGCCTTCGCTGGCGAATCTGCGTGCGCTCGCTCGCCCAATACCGCCGCCAGCGCCTGTGACGATTGCTACTTTGCCTTCAAGTCTCATACGTAATCTCCCTGCGTTCGTTCGGAAGATGCGAGTTTAGCTGAGTTGAGAGACCGAGACGCTACGCCTCGGTCGCTCCAACTTGCGCCGTTTCCTTGTTTCGAAGCGAAGGGTGAACCGGCCTGGTCACAAATAAGATCAATATGGAGGCGCACCATGCCAGAACCGCTAACCCAACAAACGCCCAGCGATATGTATCTTGAATGTCGAATTGCAGACCCACAAGAAATGGTGCAGCCGACATCGACGCACCCATCATCACGGATGAGAGTCCAAGAATCGTGCCGAACGCTTTTGATCCGAAATAATCGCCACGCATCGCGTGCAATATTGGCGTACGTCCACCAAATCCAATGCCCCAGACAACTGCAAACAGGAGGGCCGTGGGGTATCCGGTCGTGAAGGCGAGAATCAGCGCCCCGAATCCCTGAATCGCGGTAAAGAATGAAATTGGGTATTGCTTAGAGAACTTGTCGACAATAAATCCCCCGGCCATCTGAAAGGTGAACGCCACAATGGCCAGAACAGGAATGATCGTCGCCGCTGTAATTGGATCAATTCCAACGTCGTTCAAGTGCAGCAGAAGGTGGGCTGAGACAGCGGAAGTGCTGAAGTTCACCAGTGAATGTGTACCGGAGATTATCCAGAACGCCCTTGTGCGCAGCGCTTGTCGCGCAGTGAAGTCATATTCACCATCTGCAGCCTCAGACTTCTCATCCTTTTTCGATTTAGAGGCCTGATGATCACGTGCCAATTCACTTGCTGAACCCGAGCCTCTTCGGCTAAGTGCCCAGTAGAAGAACGGTGATACGGAGATTGAGATGACGCCAATCCAGAACACCGTGGTGCGCCACCCATGAGCATCGATCCCCCACGCCAGCGCTGGAACGACCAGCCCAGCAAGGCTGCTCCCACCAACCACGATGGCGATACCGGTCGCACGCCGTTTGGGAAGCCAGTGGTTGACGGCCACGATGGAGGGAACGAATCCACCCATGCTGAATCCGAGTGAAAGCGTCAGGAATGCGGCGTAATACATGAATACGCCGTGGACCTGCGATAGCCAGATGAAGCCGATGCCACCGCCGATCATGCCAAAGAACATCATCTTGGCAGGCCCAAACTTATCGGTCATGTAGCCCTCAAGAGGGCCGAAAAGTGTGCCGCCAAATCGACCGAACGAAGCTACTCCACCAATTACGGCACGGCTCCACCCAAACTCGGTCTCAACCGCCAGGAAGATGGCGCTAGAACCCTGGAACGTTGGCCCAGAGGTGAAGATCATATTGAGGCCGCCGGTAACGGCAACCCACCACCCATAGGAGACACGACGAACCCTGCTTCGCAGGCCAAACAATACGTGATCTCCTGTCTTACTAATGTGGGTGGGAATTCCAGTCCTGATCAGTACACCAGATTTTGCGCCGATATGGAACACGTATACTCGGCCGCGTGTCACCAATTTGCATAGAGTCGCCACTTGAAAGTTGATTCATGAAGATCACAGATGTCTCCACCACGATGTTGTTCGACCCCGATGGTTTCGTTTTCCAGGACTCCACAATTCCAACGCCACCACCCGGTGCCAAAGGAAGAACAGCGCTTTTCGTGCACATCAAGACCGATGCCGGATTCGAAGGGCTGGGTACGGCCGCTGGATTGAATGCGACTCGCTCCGTCATAGAGGACAACCTCAAGGATCTCCTCATCGGTCAGGACCCGTTCAACATAGAGAAGCTCTGGAGCGACATGTTCTGGCGCGTACGCGGCTACGGCCGCAAGGGCATAGCATTCCAGGCGATGTCGGCAGTGGACATCGCACTGTGGGACTTGAAGGCCAAAGCGCTTGATCTGCCGCTTTATCGACTTCTGGGGCCGTACACAGACACGGTTCCAATCTACGGAAGCGGCGGCTGGACCAACTACTCGCAAGATGAACTCGTCGAAGAGCAGATGAGCTACGTGAATCGCGGCATCCCACGGGTGAAGATGAAGGTCGGAAAAGATTTCGGGCAGAGCGAACGGGAAGACCTGCAACGCATCGAAGCTGTTCGGAAGGCGGTTGGTGATGACGTTGAGATTTTTGTCGACGCCAACAACGGCTACTACGCGAAACAGGCCATCCGCATGGCAGCGGAATTTGAGGAGTACGGCATTGGATGGTTCGAAGAACCTGTCCTGGCCGACGATATTGCCGGTCTCGCCGCGGTCGCCAGTTCGACAACCATTCCTGTGGCAACTGGGGAGCATGAGTACACAAAATATGGATTCAAAGAACTGATCACCGCTGGCGGAGTCGATATAGTCCAGCCCGATATCGGACGTGTGGGAGGTGTGACGGAGTGGATGAAGGTTGCGCACTTGGCACACTCATTCAATCTGCCGGTCGCACCACACGCATTCCAGGTCATTCACCTGCATACTGCCTGTGCCACGCCGAACCTCAAGGTAGTCGAGTATCTGGGCGGTGGGGAGGCCAGTGACAAGGTCTGGTACAAAGAGTTCCCGGAGCCAAAAGACGGCATGTGGTCGCCTTATCCGGATCGGCCGGGACTTGGACTTGAACTGGATCCCGATGTAGTGAAGAACAACTCGATCGATTAGGGAGCGACTGTTCGTGGCGAACTATGACGCAATAGTCATCGGCGCAGGCGCTTATGGCCTGGCTTGTGCATGGCGATTGGCCCAGCAGGGTCAGTCTGTGTTGGTGCTTGAGCGTGATGGCATCGGTACGCAGGCGTCCGGGTTCGCGCTTGGCCGCATAGACCCGCTTCTGGGCGGCGTTGGTGCGAAGTACAAAGTCGGGTCGTCGGTTGATGCGTCACAGTCGGCTGGTGAAGCCATGATCGAACTTGGGCTTCGGGGTAGTCGGTATCTTCTAGATGCGATTCCGGAGATCGAGTCGATCTCTGGCCTCGACTTGCAGCTCGATCAGCAACCTACCTTGCAGTTCATCCGCTCTGAAGAGCAGGAGGAAGAATTAAGAGAACAGTCAAAGGTCTGGACGGAACTTGGATATGAATCACAGTTCATGGACGTCGAAGAAATTCGGAAGCTCGAGCCCAGAGCCAACAGTCCTGAGCGAGGCGGAGTGCTTGTCGATGGGCCGTTCTTCCTTGATGCCCTCCGTTACGTGCAGGCAGTCGCAGCATGTGCCGAGGGCGCGGGAGTCGCGATTCGAACTGGCGAAGTGACGGAGATATCGCCCGGGCGAAATAGCGTTAGTGTGGAGACTCTCTCTGGAAATACCTACTCCGCCGGGCGAGTCCTGATCGCAGCAGGGCCGTGGTCGGCTGAAGTCGCAAAGTTGGTTGGCGCTGATATTCCGATATCGCCATCCAAGGGAGAAATCCTTCGACTTGGGTTGCTTGAGTCTGGCCCGCTAGAAGTTCATCTGCATGATCCAAGTTCGTTGGTGCAAAAGAAGGACGGTCAGATCTGGGCTGCAGCGACAGCCGCCGATGTAGGCTTCGACCGCACGCCCACCACCGAATCAAGAGATACGCTCCTTGCTAACGCACATCAGATGTTGCCAGATATCCAAGATTCATCCCTGTTGATGCACACGGTGTGCTTCCGGCCTGTATCGCGGGATGGAGTGCCAATCATCGGTGCAATTGAGGATACCGGGAACGTCTGGGTCGCGAGCGGCGGTGGCGGCTCAGGCATCATGCAATCGCTCGCGGTGGCAGAGTTGTTGACTCAGGCATTTAACGCCGAATCGACCGAGATCGGAATTGAAAACTTTTCAGCGGAACGATTTTAGCTCCGCGGTTAGAGTGTGCTGTGATCAGACCACCGTCTTCTAGTTGCTCTGTGTTAGAACGCTGTTTGCAGCCGTGGAAGCGAATGCACATTGACGCGCGGTATGATTTCCGCCCTTGATCATTAGATGAACGTGTAAGAGAAGAGGCCTGTTGAAATGAGACTTGAAGGCAAAATTGGACTGGTTACCGGGGCTTCGTCCGGGATTGGAGCCGCTACCGCTCGGTTTTTCGCGAACGAGGGTATGGCGGGTGTCGTTGTCGCTGATATCAACGATGAACTGGGCGAAAAGGTCGTAGCCGAGATCAACGCGGGCGGCGGAAACGCCATGTACGTACACCTGGATGTGAGCGATGAGGATCAGTGGATAGCCGCTGTAGCCGCTTGCGTGGCGAAGTACGGCGGGGTTGATGTCACCATGAACAACGCCGGAATGTCTGGTCCAGCCTCTCGAAAAAAGGTTGAAGACACCACGCTGGAAATCTGGAATGCCATGCATGCAGTGAATAATACTGGCGTGTTCCTTGGCATGAAGCACTCAATCCCGGAGATGAGAAAACGCGGCGGCGGTTCGATTATCAACACCTCGTCCATCTACGGAATCATGGGAAGTGCCAGCGGTACGGCGTACCACTCCGCCAAGGGCGCAGTGCGGATGCTGACCAAGGCAGCTGCAATTCAGTACGCACCGGAAAAGATTCGAGTCAACTCCATTCACCCTGGATTCGCCGACACCGGTATGACAGAGGAACTCCATGCTCAGCCGGGTGAGCGAGAGCGCCGGATTGGGCTCATTCCACTGGGTCGAATGGGAATGCCAGAAGATATGGCATGGGGCGCCGTCTACCTGGCGTCAGATGAATCCAGCTTCGTAACCGCACTGGAACTGGTGATAGACGGCGGAACCATCGCCCAGTAGAGCGCCAGTAAGGCGACGATATTGGGTGGGGCCGGGAACTAGGTCTGCGTGAGTTTCCCGGTCTCTGCCAGGAAGAACAGAACAGCGTTCACCCGTGCGTGGGCGCTGGGCTGCTGTTGCAAACGCATTTTGGAGAAGATGTTCCCAATGTGGCGCTCAACCGTTCGTGGCTGGATAAACAGCTCTTCCGCAATTGCAGCGTTATTTGCGCCGCGGGCCATGCATGAGAGAACTTCTCGTTCTCGCTCCGTCATTTCCGACAGGAAACCGCTTTCGCGACTCTGGCCACCACCAGCAAGCTTCTTCACGATATCTGGCGCAAGGACTGTTTTGCCTTCAGCCACGTCTTTCACGGCCTGAACAAGGTCTGCGAGACGAGTCAGAGTGTGCTTAAGCAGATAAGCCTTGCCCTTGGGATCTGCAAGGAAGTCACGCACAAACTCATCATCGTCAAAGGCAGAGAGCAAAATTATTCCGGTTTCGGGCGTTCGCTCACGAATTACAGCGGCCGCCTCGATACCGTTCAGGCGCGGCATCTTTCTGTCCATGATTACTACATGGGGTTTCTGCGTTGCTGTCATAGCAATCGCTTCTTGACCATCACCTGCGTAGCCAATTACGTCTATATCTGGCTCATTGCCCAGATACATTCCGTAGGCCTGACGCATGAGTTCATGGTCATCCACCATTAGCACTCGGATGTTGTCGTCGGGCATCATTGCTCCCTTGCCCCTATATCGTAACTGATGACTGGGAGGCTAATGAAAGGGGTATTTTTGCCAATTGCGTAAAGGTTTACGCGCTCGGAATGGAAATAGTGACTGAGCCGCCTTCTGGCGCTGCACTAACTGTGGCGTTCTCCAGTCCCAGCGCTGTGATGGCCTGATCTGCAATCGGCCATGCCTCGCCAAGTACCTCGTCATAGCCCCGAGCATGGCACGTGACGGTGGTGCGATCGCCGTCCGATTCAATTTCCCAGGTGACGATTCCGCCGGCTGGCAATGACGTTGGAGCATCCAGCAGCAGGGCTACCAGTGCCTGGGTTGTAAGTGACTTATCAGCGGAGATCATGGTTGGGTTGGCGATGGGATCATCGTCGAGCGGCACTTCAACCCCGGAGTTGCGAAGAGCAGGGATAGCAAGACGGGCTGCAAGAGCAACCGTCTCGTCCAGATTGAATTCGGTGATTGCCCCGGGGGAAGATTTGGCGAACTCCCAAATTTCTTGAGTAAGAGTTCGAGCACGCTTGGCCGCACCATCGACCAGATTTAGCCACTCAGATACTCGAGCAACCTGATCTGCAGGCAGACCTGAATCCTCATCAGCAGACGAGAGTAATTCGCGTGAAAGATCGTTGAAGCCCAGAACAATTCCAATCGGGCCGTTCAAGTCATGGGCAAGCCCAGCGGCAATGCGACCTACAAGAGAGGCACGCTGAGTGCTCAGTCCCTGGTCTTCTTGGGAATTTATTTTGGGCATCGGAATCTCAATCATGGATGAATTCTTGCTTCGGGGGATGGGTGAAGTTAAGTAGGCATCTGCCACAGGTCAATTATCAATAGTTATTTGCCTCCAACCATCGAGGCAGTTCTCCAGTTGTCTAGGTGGAGACCCGCACAAGTGGCTTCCCCACGATCTCTAAATCAGTCGGACGCCCGGGAGTGCTCACTGATAACGCCTGAAGTTCTCGTTCAACACCACTAAGTACTGCAATTGTCCACGGAACATCAAATAATTTCGCGTCGTAAACACTCTCGTCGCCCGGAACAACCGAACTAGCGTTGGCGATGACCGTCGTCAGGATTGGATTGGCCGAGTGGGCAGGGTTGTCTGACTCAATGTTGCCGTGGTCTGAGGTGAGCAGCACGTCGCATCCGGCTTCTCTGGCAGCCGCGATAACCACACCGATCGCCGCATCGACCGCCTCATACGCCAACACAGCAGCGTCGAATTGGCCCGGGAGTAGATGGCCAATCATGTCGCAGTTTGAAAAGTTGCAGGCGAGTAGACGATGTTTGGATGAGGTGATCTGACTGGCCATCTCAGCCGCAATCTCAGACGCTCTCATCTCAGGCGTCTTCCAGAAGTCGGCGTCAGAACGAACTCCTTCAGCATCAGAGGTCGATGGGATCACCTCACGCAGCTCGACGGACTCGGCCGTCGCCATTTCTCTTCGTCCCCGGAGGAAGTAGCCAACATGGGCCGACTTATTGCTCTCACCAACCAGCGAGTACGTCTCGTCCGGGAACAGAGTGGGAAACATCGCGAATATGTTGCCGGGTTGCGCATCTGTCGGGAACGCCACCGTCATACCTGAGTCTGCAAGGCCTGGGTGGTACTCGGCCAGACCGGTGACATGCAGTTTGAGATCATCGAGTAGCCAGTCGAATTTCCATTCGCGACCCCTTTGCTGGCCTTCATTGTCGAGATATTTTTTATCACCCAGCAACGCTGCAGATATGGCTCGCTGACGATCTGCTCTGAAATTTAAGTTCAAGAAAGTGTCACCAGATTCGACCGTTCTCAAGTCACCGTTCAAGGTGGGAATCACAATGGGGGGGACCTCGGTGTCTGACTGACCATCTGAATGCAGGGCACTAATTCTTTCCCTGAGAACATCCAGATTGCCGATAACCTCACCCTTAGCTCCGGTGAGCATTTGATAAGTCAGCGCCGTGTTTTCTTCACGAAAGTCGCGATCCATGGCGACGTTCCTACCGATTACCCAGGCAACACATTCCTGCGCATCGTATTTGGCCAGAAGAATTTCAAGTTGCCCCAGATAGTTACCCACGCCGTTAGCCGATTCGACGATGGATGAATCGGCGGGTGAGTCTCGTCCGTCCAGGATTACTTCCATGCGGACGCGTGATGCTGAAAGCCCATATCGTACAAACACGAGCTCCAGAAATGCCTCAAGGTGATTCCAGGCACTGTGGACCCGGCCATCGGCGCCACTTGTCCCAGACAAAAGAAATCGGAAATTCAGATTGCTTGAATCGGCGATGCGCGTTATCGCCTCATTTAGTTGCGGGTTCTCGAAGAACTGCCCTGAGGTGATGGACTCTGAAATCTCAAGCGCTGTCTGTGGAGCAACCCAGATATTGCCAATCTGCTGGTGTCCCGTGTCTGAGTTACCCATTACGGCCGGATCCAAATCTTCAAAGCCCACGAAGCGACCGGACGCATGAGTTGGGAACGACAAGTTGCCGTTTCTGGCGGCTGTCAGATGAGGTGAATTAGCGGCCCACGGCACGTATCGGGCTTCACTCGAAACGTACTTTCTGACGCAGGCAATCTCCTCAACGGAGTCTTCGCTGAGCAAGGCTTGAGCATTGGCGAGCAGTTCGATTTGAGTGAGAGCCGCCGCCGTGGTCATACCGTGAGTTACAGTCTCAGCGTGGTTGGGGAACATCGCCCACTTTGTGGTCTGATTGAGGTCAATCCCGGCTTCTGAGCAAGGCATAGCGAGGGCCTTCCTCAACTCACTCAGCGTGTCCGGAGATAGTTTGGCGATCACGGACATGGCTATGTCCATTTGTGCCGAAGGTGAGTAACCAAGGCCATCGAATATGACGAGTGCTACGGACTGCATATTTATGTGCCACTCATCTTTCAAAAACTAGGTTTTCTGGCGCATCGCTGAGATCAATCCCTCTGGAAGCCAACCATCCTGCCGGTAGCTCCAATACGTTGAGGTGTGGATATTCTCCCGCACTGAATTGATCAGACTCAGAAGCACAGCGACTGCGCCACACATTGGCTGTCTCATATGGAGAACGGGGGCAGGGCGGCAGTGTCGCTGCTCCTACCGCAACGTCGGATTGGTCGAAGTAGATTACGTCCAGCGGCACGTATGTGTTGTACATCCAAAACCCATAACTACTCTCATTGGGAAGTTCAAACCACATCCCGGTGCCATGGGTAATCTCTGAACGGCACATATATCCCTGAGTTCGCTGTGGAGCCTCAAAGGCCATCTCTGCCTCGATTTTGAAATTACCATCGCCCAACGAGAACTTCAGCGTTTCTACAAGCAACGGCACGCGGCTTACTTGCTGACAATCTGGATGGTCGAGGAATATCGGAGATGCGCGGTTGATCCCGCTAATGGTCGATTCACCGCAAGCGATGGCGACTCCAAGAAATAGCATCAGGACCGTCAACACAACTAAGTGGCCCGTATTCTGTCGGATCGACTTATTAGTTTTGATGACCTGGTTCACCGGTGTTCTCAGACCACCAGCGCATTGCATCTTCATCAAATTCCAGTCCAAGCCCAGGCTTCTCAGGAACTGTGATGTAACCGTCTACAACCGGAAGTGGCTCGCTAAGAATGGGCCGATCGTCACGAATGGAGATTGGCTCAATGTTGTACTCCTGAGCATAGGGCACATCTTTGCGTCCTGTGACCCAGTGCAGATGAGCAGCAGTCGAAATAATTGGTTGCGTGTTGTGGACAGTCATTGGCTTTCCGTGACTGTTGACGATGGCGGCGATGTTGATCAGTTCGCTGATGCCGCCGCACTTGATCACGTCAGGCTGGACGATGTCCGGGCGACCACGCGTGACCAGCTCAAGGAACTCCCAGCGGGTGTACGAAGTTTCACCTGCTGCAATTGGAATGGTGAGAGCGTCTGCCAGCGCTGCCATGCCATCAAGATCCCAGATGGGCAGCGGCTGCTCAAAGTGGAAGACGTTGTAATCCTCAAGCTGTTTCCCGATTTTGATCGCGTTGTGCAGTGAGTACGCGCCGTTGACGTCCACAAGAATGTCGAAGTCGTCGCCAACAGCCGCTCTCATCTCTCGCACATGCTCCACGGTTCGGTCATCGGGATGATCGGTAGCTCCCGGCACCGCTGAGTGCATCTTGTATCCGGTGAACCCATCAGCCTGGAATGATGCTGCACGATTCGCCTCTTCAACTGCCGTCAAATCACGACGGAGGGAACTGGCATACACCCGAATCTTGTCTTTGCGCTTACCACCAAGCAATTTGTACAGCGGCAGCCCCAGAGCCTTGCCTTTGATATCCCAGAGTGCGATATCGATCGCGGCAGCAGCGGTCTGTAGTGCCCCGGATGGCCCAGCAACGTTGCCGGCGGAGTACATGGCATCCCATATTTCAGCGGTATCGAACGGATCTTTCCCAATGACCAAAGGAGCGAAAATTGTGTCTATCGCCGATTTTTGGACATGCGGTCCGCGTCGAAATGTCTCGCCGTAGCCGGTGATTCCTTCATCTGTGCGTACCATCACAAACGGATAGGTCTCATCAAGGATCAAGCATTCGATTTCAGTAACGCGCATAGAGGTCGATCTCCAGAGAGTCGGTATGTGCTCGGCTAATAAAAATAGAGGCCCGGCGCGTTAGCGGAGTTCTTTTGGAAGGACAAAAGTGATGTCTTCTTCCCTCTCGCCAATAGGAAATACATTCTGAGGCTCCAGCCAGTCGATAACGGCCTGAACCATTATCTCGGGCGTTGAAGCCCCGGATGTGATTCCAACGTTGCTGATGCCGTCGAACCATTTCGAGTCGATCTCATCTGGTCCATTCACCAGATACGCCGGAATCCCATTTGACTCAGCAACTTCACGAAGTCGCTGACAGTTGGAGCTGTTCTGTGCCCCAATCACAAGAACCACATCAACTTTCTTGGCCACGATCTTTGTCGAGTCCTGGCGATTGGTCGTGGCATAGCAGATGTCGTTACGAACAATCGCGTCAGGGTACTGATCCCTCACCTGCTTGATCGCACGGGCCGTATCGTCAACCGAGAGAGTCGTTTGAGTGAGGACAGCGACCGGCTGGTCTGCACCCCAATCCGGCAGGTTCAGACCCTCACGCTCATCCAACAATTCCATATCTGTCTGGCCCATCGTGCCGACCACTTCTTGATGACCACGGTGACCAACAAGAATCACTTTCTGGCCTTCACGGTGATACTTTTTGGCTTCATTGTGGACGCGAGTTACAAGCGGACAGGTGGCATCCACTACATTTAGCTTCCGGGCCTCGGCCTTTTCGAAGTCAGACGGTGCCGAGCCGTGGGCCGAGAAAACTACGTTTGAGCCCTCCGGAATCTCATCAACATCTTCAACGGTGACCGCCCCCTTATCTTCAAGGGACTTGACCACGTGCGGGTTGTGGACGATCTGGTGCTTTACATAGACCGGGGCGCCGAAGCGCTCCAATGCGATCTCCACGATGTCTACGGCGCGCACGACGCCTGCACAGAATCCTCTTGGTGAGCTCAGATATACGTCCAACTGTGTCTCCATGCCGTCGTTGCGTCGTCATTACGATGAATCTGACGACTGTCGAATTATACGTGGAACCGATGTATATCAAATATGGAATCACGCGTGATGCGTGTGTTCAACCCGGGGCCACATGGGTTGCAGAACCAGTTGGGCGTGGCAGTAGGCACGCAATCAAGAGTTCGGTAGACCCACCTTTTTACACAAGAAAACAGGGCTTAGGTTGTTCTCATGAAACGGGTGGGGCGAAAAAAAAGGATCGGAGACGGGGATGATTTACTTGAAGAGTTGCACACGATGCGAAGGCGACGTACAACTGGACTGGGACACCTAGGGTGGGTTCATGAAGTGTTTGCAATGCGGCAAGGCCTGGAACTACCGTAAGCCAGCCGAGCGAAGCTTCACAGAAGAAGAGCTTGCGGCACTTGATTAGGAGCATGTTGCACAGCAGCAGGTTGCTGGGCAGATCGAGCTTCCGAGAGCCAGCTAAGTCACCGTGTGAATCTCTGGCGCGGCGTGCAACAATTAGTGCATGTCTCAATCAGAGAACACAACGGATCCAAAATCGGGCAGCGAGCCATCAGTTCTGGTGGAACGTTCAGGGTTTATTGGGATCATTCGGTTGAACAGGCCTGAACGACGCAACGCGATGGACGGGGCAACGCTTGATGCTCTGGGCAACGCCGTTGAGTCGCTCGGAACAGATGATGACGTTCGAGTGGTGATCATCACTGGCAGTGGCGGATCTTTCTGCGCTGGTGCGGATACCGACGAGATGCTGGGTGGCAAGAACCCGGGACCTCATGCGTTGGGTGACGCGGGGACCGAGGGGCTTCGTAGGGGATTCAAGAACGCACAGCGCGTAATACTTGGTATTCACAAGATGGAGAAGCCCACTATCGCAATGGTCGATGGCGCCGCAGTTGGAGCCGGATTCGATATCGCCTGTGCCTGCGACATTAGAACCGGGTCAACCACAGCAAGATTTATGTCAGCCTTTGTCCGGATTGGTCTTTTCCCGGGATACGGCGGCACATGGCTGTATCCCAGGCTGCTCGGTCTAGGTCGCGCAGCAGAACTGCTCTACACCGGAGATTTTCTAGAGGCGGACGAGGCTCATAAAGCAAGGTTTTTGAACAGGCTTGAAGCCCCGGAAGCCCTGGAAGAAGTGACAATGAAGCTGGCAGGGAAGATTGCCGTTGGTCCACCCATTGCACATCGATTGGCCAAGATGATGATGTATCGCGGCCTGGATATGGATCTGGATACTGCAATGCAGATGGCAGCAGCAGCAGAATCTATTACCCTGTCTTCAGCAGATCACGCAGAAGGTCTTGCAGCAGCTCGAGAGCGTCGCAAGCCTGAATATCGGGGAGCCTGATAGATGCAGAGTAACGGCTACGCAAATCTCAAAGTTTTGGCCGGAAACTCACACCACGAACTGGCGTCTTCAATCTGTGCTTATCTGGATATCCCAGAAGCCCGGGCGGAAGTATTCAAGTTCGCCAATGACAACACCTTTGTTCGGATTCTTGAAAACGTCCGACAGCGTGACCTGTTCATCGTCCAGACACTGTCAACGCCGGTCAACGATCACATCATGGAACTGCTGATCATGATTGATGCTGCCAAACGCTCCTCAGCCGGACGAATCACCGCTGTAATTCCGTACTACGCATATGGTCGTTCAGACAAAAAAGATCAGCCACGCGTACCGATAACTGCCCGCCTACTTGCTGATCTCCTGACAACCGCCGGGGCAGATCGTGTCCTCACCATTGACCTGCACGCCGGGCAGATCCAGGGGTTTTTCAACATTCCCGTGGACGTTCTCACAGCCGAAAAGTTAATCGTCGACTACTTCAAGAAGAAGGCCTTGAAGGACCTCGTGGTCGTCGCTCCGGACATTGGCATCAGTAAGACGGCTCGCAACGTTGCTGAGCAGCTAGATGCTCCCCTCGCCATCGTCGAGAAGCGGAGGGTTGGAAACAACGACCAGGTTGAAAACCTTAACGTCATCGGCAATGTTGCCGGACGACCAGTTCTCACAGTTGATGATGAGATCGATACCGGCGGAACTTTAATCTCCGCGATTAAGGCCGTAAGTGAGGCCGGCGCAACGGAGGTCTACTCCTGCGCCACACACGGTGTATTCTCAAATGGGGCCGTAGAACGCCTTTTAAGCGTAGAAAGTCTTAAGGAATTAGTCATCACTGACTCGTTACCATCTAAAGGAGTGACGGATGACCGCAGGTTGGTCAACCTCACACTAGCTCCGTTGATGGGAGAAGCGATCAGACGAATCCACGTGGGCGAGTCTGTTGGCTCACTCTTCAGATAGTCCTGCTGCCTGAGGACGCAATAAGAAGTAATAGCAAGATACCAAGGTCCAAATTATGGTTCTTAAATTAATAGGCAAAGTGGTTGGCGAGTCCAACAAAAAAGCGCTGAAACAATCTGATCAGATCGTCAAAGAGGTCAATGAACTCGAGCCAGAGTTCACCTCAATGAGTGACGATGATCTCAGAGGCGTCACAGTTGAGTTCAAAGAGCGCGTGGCTGATGGTGAGTCAATTGACGACATCATGGCCGAGGCGTTCGCCGCGGTCCGAGAGTCCTCCAGACGTGTACTTGGCATGCGCCATTTCGATGTTCAGATCATTGGTGGATTCATCCTCCATGAGGGCAACATCGCTGAGATGCGGACGGGAGAAGGCAAGACTCTTGTCGCAACCCTCCCTGCCTATCTGAACGCCCTGACCGGGGAAGGTGTTCATGTGATCACCGTGAACGACTACCTCGCCAAGCGTGACGCGGCCTGGATGGGCCGAATCTTCATGGCACTGGGTCTCACTGTGGGATGTCTGCAAAACGATGGCTCACTGTTGCTCAAGCAATTTCCGGATGACGATGACGAGTCGGAATCGAAAAAAGAAGATGACCAGTTCGAGAGCGTTCCCAAGCGAGAGGCTTACGCCGCCGATATCACCTACGGTACGAACAACGAGTTTGGCTTCGACTACCTGCGCGACAACATGGTCGAAACCGGAGATCGTCAGGTTCAGCGCGGCCGTGAGTACGCAATTGTTGACGAAGTCGACAATATTCTCATTGACGAAGCCCGTACACCTCTGATTATTAGCGGTCCTGCGCCTGACAAGGGCCAGGAGTACTCACGTTACGCCGGACTCTCCCGTCGATTGGTGATCGATCTGGACTTCAACGTAGACCCCAAGAGCAAGGGAGTCTCGCTGACGGACAGCGGAATTCAGAAGGCTGAGCAGTTCCTCTCAATTAGCAACCTGTACGACCCTGCAAACTACGTGATGTCTCATTACATCGAGAACGCCATCAGGGCAGAGCACACGTACATAAAAGACAAGGACTACGTTCTCCGTGACGGCGAAATTCTGATCGTTGATGAGTTCACTGGCAGGTTGATGACAGGGCGGCGATACTCAGAAGGTCTGCACCAGGCCATTGAGGCCAAAGAGAACGTGCAAGTGCAGCGTGAGTCCATCACGTACGCCACGATCACGCTCCAGAACTACTTCAGAACGTACACCAAGCTCTCTGGAATGACCGGTACGGCAGTGACCGAAGCTGAGGAGTTCGACAAGATTTATAAGTTGGATGTGGTCGCTATACCAACCAACCAACCTGCGATAAGAGACGATAGATCTGACCTGGTCTACAAGAGCGAGACTGCTAAGTACCGGGCCGTGGTTGAGACTCTGAGAGAACTTCAGGAAGAAGGACGACCTGTTCTGGTTGGTACGACCAGCATTGAGCGCTCAGAGGCGCTAGCAACACTGCTTACCAGAGCAGGTGTGCAACACGAAGTCCTGAACGCAAAGAACCATGCCCGTGAGGCGTCAATCGTGGCTCAGGCCGGTAGGCCCGGTGCTATTACCGTATCGACCAACATGGCTGGTCGAGGTACGGACATCATTCTTGGCGGTAATTCAGACGGCTTCGAGATATCTGAAGAAGACTGGCAACGGGACCACGATCGTGTGATCGAACTCGGTGGCCTGTACGTGCTTGGTACCGAGCGGCACGAATCCCGCCGTATCGACAACCAGCTTCGCGGCCGTTCTGGTCGACAGGGAGACCCTGGCGAGACGCGTTTCTTAATCTCAACTGAAGATGACCTCATGCGCAGATTTGGTGGTGACCGAATCAAGTGGATCATGGAAAAAGCCGGACTCGACGACGATGTCCCAATCGAAAACAAGATGATTTCAAAGGCCGTCGAGAGCGCCCAAAGCAAGGTTGAGGGCTATCACTTCGAGATCAGGAAAAACCTGGTTGACTACGATGATGTCGTAAACACACAGCGTGATGTGATCTATAAGCTCCGCCAGAAGGTGCTTGCCGAAGAGGCGCTGCGGGACGAGATAACAGAGATGACCGACAAGCAGATCCGCGCCGCTGTCGGCACGTATCTGACTGGTCCCGACGACTCATGGGACGTTGAGGGACTGCAGAGAGAAATCAAGACGATTTTCCCGTTCCTCCCCGAAGAACTTGAGGACCCTGATGAGGTCTACTCAATGGATTCGTCTGAAATCGAAGAGATTCTCATTGATGAGATACAGACAGTTCATGACCAGCGCATTGAAGAGTTTGGCGCTGATGGCATGTCCATGATCGAACGCTATGTCCTGCTGCGACAGATTGACTCTCACTGGGTGGAGCACCTGACAGCGATGGAAAATATGCGTCAGGGGATTGGACTTCAGGCAGTTGGCCAGCGTGACCCACTGGTGCAGTACAAACGAGTCTCATTTGAGATGTTTGAAGAGTTGATGGGCGATATTGAAGTTGACGTTGCGCACCAGGTTTACCGATTGGCACCTGCGCCGGAGAACCAGACCTCAACCACACAGAATCAGAGCGTGAGCGCAGGTAGAGGCGCTGAAACGACGACTTCCAACGACGGTGAATCAGCCGACTCCGTGACCTCCAATGGCAGGGCACAGGCATCCATCGCTCGTGGAGGAGCAGGTCAGTCGAAACTGGCAGCCGTTGCCGAACGGCATGGCGCTGGTGCCAACGTGGCGAAGAAGCAAAAGATTGGCCGCAACGATCCTTGCCATTGCGGAAGTGGGAAGAAGTTCAAACGCTGTCACGGTTGATCGCCCCTGCTTGCCTTCTTAAAACCCTGAGTTGATAAATCTTGGATAACGCACAAATCTCCAGAGTCTTCTCTGATATCGCCACCTTGCTGCAACTGGAAGGTGAGCCGGTCTTCAAAACTCGTGCGTATTCCAGAGCTGCAGATATTGCAGCAAACCACCCCGTAGACCTTGTGTCCATCGCAAACGATTTGGATGCGCTCAAAGAGATTCCTGGCATTGGCAATGCGATCAGCCTGAAGATTCAAGAGCTCGCTGAGACGGGGAATCTTCAATTTTATGAGGACCTTCAAGATCGATTCCCAGCTGGTCTACTAAGTTTGCTGGAAGTGCCCGGCATTGGACCCAAGACAGCGCTGCGAGCTTCTGAAGAACTTGGCATCTTCTCAGTAGAGACGCTTGAGGCGTCAATCGAAGCGGGTGAATTCGAGAAGCTCCCCCGTGTAGGGAAGAAGAACGCCGATTCAATCCTGCGCCACATCAGATCGCAGCGACGCCAGAGTGATCGCCACATGCTGGGCATGGCGCTGCCGATTGCTGAGCGCCTCTGTGAGGAGCTCAGAGTTGCGTTTCCTGGCGCATCCAATATCTCAATCGCCGGGAGTACGAGGCGCGGAGTTGAGACAGTTGGCGATCTGGACATACTTTGCACCAGCGCCAATCCAGCAGAGATCACACAGTGGTTCGCCTCACGTAATGAGGTGACGGATATTCTGGGGCAGGGCGACACCAAGACCAGCGTTGTCCTTCGCAACGGTCTGCAAGTAGACCTTCGGGTAGCTCCAGCAGAGAGCTTCGGGGCACTGCTGCTCTATTTCACGGGCTCCAAGCAACACGGCATTAATCTGCGTTCACGCGCCCAGGGAATGCGCCTGTCTTTGAATGAGTATGGGCTAACGAATGTTGAGACCGGGCAGTTGGAGTCATATCCCACGGAAACGGCTGTCTACGAGCGTCTCGGCCTCCCTTACATCCCTACTGAGATGCGAGAAGACCGCGGCGAAATCCAACTCGCAGAATCTGGGGGCCTTCCGGAACTTATCAAACTGGATGATGTTCTCGGAGATCTCCATACCCACAGCGACTGGTCAGACGGCCGTACACCGATCGAAGAGATGCTGGTTGAGGCTCAAAGCCTGGGCCGTGAGTACATCGCCATCACAGACCACTCATCTGGCCGCGGCGTGGCGAACGGCCTCAGTGATGAACGCCTGATCGCTCACAACCAGGAACTTGATCGGCTTCAGGATGAATTTCCTGATATCCGAATCCTCAAAGGCTCAGAGGTCGATATTCGCTCCGATGGACGTCTGGACTACAATGAAGAAATGCTGTCGACGCTTGATATCGTGATCGCATCGGTTCATTCCGCCATGGGCCAGGAGCGTAGCGTGATGACTGAACGTGTAATCACGGCGATGCACAACCCTCATGTAACGGCCATCGGCCATCTGACGACCAGACTGCTTTTCGACGGTGTTCGATCACGCGATCCGGTCGATATTGACGTCGAAGCGATATTCACAGCGGCAAACGAGACCGGGACGTTGATGGAGATCAACTCGTCCACCAAACGTCTGGATCTCAAGGACTCTCACATATTCAGGGCCAGGCAATTGGGTGCGAAGTTCCTGATCAATACCGATGCTCATCGTCCATCAGGGCTGCCTGATATGCGGTTCGGGGTTACGATGGCTAGGCGAGGTTGGTGTGAGGCTCATCATGTGGCCAACACACTACCCGTCGAACAGTTTGTTAAATTTATCGAGACACCCAAGAAGCAACGCTACGCCTTGCTGGAAGAGTAATGGCAGAGTCCCACAATTATGAGCCCGGTGATCTTCCGATGGCAGCCGATGCAGATCGGTTGCAGGCCGAAGTTCTAGCCGACAACCTGATAGATGACTTACGTGCACGGCTCAACGACGAGAATGTGGACTGGAAAGCCGCGGTCTTTTCGGTAATTTCAGAGTGGCCGCTGCCAGATGAAGATTACGACGGTGAGCACTACATCTATCTTCTGGATGGAGAGGCGTTTGACTGGCGCTCCCTGGCCGACCGATTGGTCAAGGCATGCGAAGACAAAGTTGAGCCAGAGGAACTGGAAGCACTGCTGCTTGGTTCGGATCCGCCAGAAGGCATGACGGACGAGGAATTCATGCGAGTGCTTGGCTCTGAGAAGCATCGGGCGCACTTGAACTATCTCTATGGCGTTACGGTTGAACGCGGGCTGCTGCTTGCGACTGAAGAGTCAATCCGCAAGCGCAGGGTTTCGCGAGGTTTCTCACCCAGTGACGATCACGTAGATGATGCATATATCGATCTGTATCGCGCTCCAATTGACGAACTACTGATCGAGTACGGCACTGATACTGGCTGGGTGTCTGCCAAGCGAGGACCAAGGTTCCAACTGGTGGATTCAGACGCGTTCACGTACTGGCTGTTCAAGCGCCGGTTCAAGTTGGCTGAGCCTGCACGATTGGCAAGTGATACCCACAAGGCGCTGGAGCAGCTTGAACGGATGCGACTTGCCAACGTCAAAAGGCATGCAGCGCTCCGTGTGTATCACGCCCAACTGGCCCATGAGCAGCCCAAGAAGCGACGGCGACGCACGAAGAAAACCTAGTCTCCGGCGCCTACCAGCTGCTGTAGTCGGCTAATTCGGTCGGCAGTCTCTGCCAAGCGCTCACGTTCCTTATCCACCACCTCATCAGGCGCTTTGGCCAGGAACTTCTCATTGCTCAAACGTCCTGAGAGCTGACGATGCGCGTTGATGGCACTGTCCAGGTCGCTGATGAGCTTCTCCCGAGCGGCTGAGAGATCGAACTCGCCGTCCATGGATACGCCGACCGTGGCCCGTCGGAGGACGACCGTAATCGCCCCATCATCATCACTGGCAACGAGACCAATGTTTGCCCTCGCCAGCAGTTCGATAGCGCTCACTTCACCGGCCAAGAATTCGCTTGCCTCATCGGAGTGAACGGATGCGTTCAGCTTCACTGTTGGCTCAATGCGCATTTCCGCACGAACATTGCGAATGGATCGAACAACGTCCATCAACGTTGCGATGTCTTCTTCTGCTTCGCCATCAATCAGACTGGGAGTCGCTATCGGGTACGCCGCAAGCATGATCGATTCACCAGAAGCCTTCCTGTTATGGCGTTCCATTGCGATGTTGAGGTGCTGCCAGATCTGCTCGGTTACAAACGGCATGAACGGGTGGAGCAGACGTAACGTCTTCTCAAGAATGTCCGCCAGATATGGCAGCGGAGATTCGCCTTCGCCCGAGCGAACCCGCACTTTTGCCAGTTCCAGATACCAGTCGCAGTACTCAGACCAGATGAACTCGTAGAGCGTCCTCTGGGCCTCGCCGATCTGATACTCGTTAAGGGACCCATCAAGATCCTGTGCGAGCACATTGAGGCGACTGACTATCCAGCGGTCCTCTACGTGTACAGGCGCATCGCAGATCGACCAGTCGATCTTGCCCTCTGTTGAGTCCATCGAACTGGTGACGAACCTGGCCGCGTTCCAGAGCTTGTTAGCGAAGTTTCGTCCGGCCTCCATCTTCGGAATGCTCAACCGGGACTCATTGCCCGGCGCCACGCCTGTTGTAAGCGCAAATCGAACGGCGTCGGTGCCGTATGTCTCGATCAACTCGAGAGGATCGATGACGTTGCCTTTGGTCTTACTCATCTTGGAGCCGCTTGGGTCCTGTAGGAGCCCGTGCAGGTAGACCGTGTGGAACGGAACTTTCCCTGTGTTCTCAATGCCAAGCGTGATCATCCGAGAGACCCACAGGAACAGAATGTCCCGGCCGCACTCCAGTACAGAAGTGGGGTAGAAAGTCTTGAAATCATCATCATCTTCGTCAGGCCAATTCGTCATTGAGAGTGGCCAGAGTCCGGAACTGAACCAGGTGTCCAGTACGTCTTCATCCTGCTTCAAGTCTTTGCTACCGCATGTTGGGCATCCGGTTGGGTCTTCGTACTCGACGATATTCTCGCCACAGCCACCGCAGTACCAGACAGGGATGCGGTGGCCCCACCAGAGTTGACGTGAGACACACCAATCACGAAGATTGTCGATCCAGTTGTAGTAAACTTGGGTGAATCGCTCGGGAACGAACTTGATCTCGCCATCCTCAACGGCTTTGCGGCTTACCTTTGAGATTTCAGGTTCTTTTACGAACCACTGCAGCGATGAAAGTGGCTCAACGGGGTCCTTGCTGCGATCGCAGATGGATACTGACTGCGTGTACGGAACCTCAGCTACGAGCAGTTCCTGCTTGTCCAACTCTTCCAGAACCGCCGTGCGGGCCTTTGCACGATCCATCCCCTCGTACGCACCCGCATCCGCAGTCATGCTGCCGTCAAGGCCAATCACGGTGATGGTATCGAGATTGTGGCGTCGACCAATCTCGAAGTCCGCAGGATCGTGCGCCGGAGTCACTTTCAACGCCCCGGTTCCGAAGTCGAGATCAACCGCATCGTCGCCAATGATCGGAATTGACCGCCCAACCAGTGGGAGCTCAACTTCCTTGCCGATCAGGTGCTTGTAGCGGTCGTCATCCGGGTTCACCGCCACAGCGGTATCACCCAGCATGGTTTCCGGTCGGGTGGTCGCGATTACGAGGTGGTCGTCTTCGCCAACGATGGGGTATTTGATCTTGTAGAGGGCGCTCTCACGGTCTTCATGGATCACTTCGAGATCAGAGAGGGCCGTATGACATGGGGGACACCAGTTGACGATGCGGTTGCCGCGATAGATCAGTCCCTGTTTGTAGAGACTGACGAAGGTCTTCCGGACGGCCGCTGTAGGACCCGGATCCATCGTGAATTTTGCACGGTCCCAGTCACAAGACGCGCCCAGGCGTTTGCGCTGCTCCTGGATCTTACCGCCGTACTCTTCTTTCCAGTCCCAGATGCGCTCGACGAATTTTTCTCGTCCCAGCGTATGGCGAGTGATCTCTTCTTTCTGCATGAGATCGCGCTCAACGACCATCTGCGTAGCAATGCCCGCGTGGTCAGTGCCCGGCAACCACAGCGTTGAGTAGCCCTGCATCCGGCGCCATCGCACCATCGCATCCTGAATCGCGCTCTCAAGGGCGTGCCCAAGGTGCAGCGAACCGGTCACGTTGGGTGGCGGCATCACGATCGTGAACGGGTCTGCGCCCTTCTTGTTCGACGGCTTGAAGTTGCCTGACGATTCCCACCACTTGTAGATGGGTGTTTCGACGGACGCAAAGTCATAGGCCTTGTCCATCGAACCCAGTTCGGCAAAAGGAAAATCAGCTGCGGGCATCAATGTCTCCATCAACAGGCATGAGGTCTAAATAGTCGAATATTTGAAAGCGTACCGAATATTCTCTACTGACAGACCGGTGAGGTCCATACGCGACGGGAGATCGGACGGTTCAGCTTCGAGGAGCCAGGTATGGGACTGCGCGGTCCAAGATGCGGTTGGCGACGTCGATCTTGTCCATCGTAGGCAACGATTCCTGGCCGCCAGCGTCGTCAATAATCGTGACTGTATTTGTATCCGCGCCAAACACGGCATCGGGGTCTGAAACATCGTTGGCGACTATGAGTTGAGTGCCCTTATTCTGGAGTTTCTCGGCGGCATTTCCGAGCAGGTTTTCCGTTTCAGCGGCGAACGCCACTTTCACCAGGTTCGGTCCTGTTGCGAGGGGTAGCCAGTCTTCATTCTTCTCAAGCGCCAGAGACAGCTCAGGAAAGTCGCCCTTTTTGAGCTTACGGTCCGAAACGGAAGCTGGACGAAAGTCCGACACCGCAGCGGGCATCGCCAACATGTCAGCCTCAGAGCAGCGTGGAAGTACGGCGGTACGCATGTCATTTGTACTCAGGACATTGATGATTTCCATGCCTGCGGGCTCTGGCAGTGAAGTGGGCGCAGTAACAAGCGTCACAATTGCGCCGCGATCTCGTGCCGCTTCGGCAAGTGCGTATCCCATCTTGCCAGATGACTTGTTTGTGATCACCCGGACGGGATCAATTGCTTCCTGCGTACCACCGGCAGTGATGACGACCTTGCGGCCTGCGTAGTCTCCGTTCGCGCCTACAACTTGCCGAGCAAACTGGATTAGACGCTCCGGCTCCTCAAGCCTGCCACCACCGACCAGACCCGAAGCGAGTCGACCTTCCATCGGCCCAACAACGGTGTGACCTTGAGATCTCAGTAACTCGATGTTGGCCAGAACGGTCTCATTGACGAACATATGGGCATCGCCAGCAGGCGCGATCAGGATTGGCGCTTCGGTAGCGAGAATCGTGGTTGTCAGCGCGTCATTCGCCTGACCGTGGGCAATGCGGGCCACAGTGTTGGCGGTACACGGCGCGACAATCACCAGATCGGCCTGCTTGGCCAGACTTATGTGGTCCATTCCCATTTCTGACGTCGGCTCGAACAGATTGGTCACGACCTGACGATGGGTAAGACCAGCGAACGTGAGCGGACCGATCAATTTCGCTGCGCTGGCCGAAAGTATTACGTTGACGCGAGCGCCTTCCTTTACGAGTCGGCTGGTCAGATCGGCGGCTTTGTACGCAGCGATACTTCCAGTAACGCCCAGAACAACGTTTTTGCCACTCAGATTGGTAAGCATAGCGTTACCCGTTGAGCTCGTGCAGCAAGCGGAGTCCGGTTAGAGTTAGATCCTCATCCACGGCAGTAAATAGCTCGGTCTGATCTGCGATCACTCTCGCAAGGCCGCCGGTCGCGATGACGTTGACGTCTGCAGGGTCAGGATCAGCGAGTTCGGCAACGAATCGCCGGATCATTCCTTCTACCAGGCCTACGTAGCCGAATACGAGTCCAGACTGAAGCGCCTCGACATTGTTGCGGCCAATCGCACGCTCTGGAGCTTGCAGCTCTACTCGCCTCAGTTGTGAAGCTGCGTGATACAGCGCATCGGCTGCCACGGTTACGCCGGGGGCCAGCGCACCGCCAAGGTACTCGGCTTTTGCGGTAATTCCGTCAAACACTGTGGCAGTTCCGAAGTCGACGACTACACAGGGCGCTCCGTAAATATGAAATGCTGCCACTGCGTCGACTATGCGGTCAGTCCCAACGTCCTGCGGGCGGTCGTAGCCGATCTTAAGCCCGGTCTTGGTGCCAGGGCCAACGACCATCACATCCGCATCAGACAACCGGGCGAGAGCCCCTCTGACCATCGCCGTGACTGGAGGAACTACGCTACACATTGCCACCGCGTTGATCTTTTCTTTGTCGATGCCTGATGACTTCAGGAGACCATCGAAGAGCAGATAGTGCTCGTCGTCTGTTCGCCGCGATTCCGTTGAAACACGCCACGTTGCGGCGAGATTATCGCCGTCGAACGCGCCTAGAGTGATATTTGAGTTGCCGACATCAACGGCCAAGAGGTAAGTCAAAGTGCGTCGATTATATCAACGTAAGGAGCGCGCTCAGATATGGAGGCGTCGGATTAGCTGAGATGAAGGTTGGCTTCAGAGATCATCTGCATCACATCTGAGGCAAGCATAGAGTCTGGACCCAACTCAGTCCGGATCAACTCTCCAGCGAGGGCATGCAGGTAGACGCCGGCAGACGCGGCATCAAACGGATCTGCGCCGCGTCCCAGAATTCCTGTAATCATCCCAGCAAGCACGTCGCCAGTCCCGGCCGTGGCCAAACCACTATTGGCGAAGGGGGAGATTCTCGTCTCGCCGCTCGGATCAGCGACAACAGTGCAAGCGCCTTTTAGGACGATTACCTTCTTCCACTCTGCAGAGAACCGTTGGGCGTAGCCAATCCTGTCTTCATGAGTCTCTGGAATACTCATCCCGGTCAGTCTGGAGAACTCGCCGGGGTGCGGTGTGATGATCGTTCGGTCAGGGACTGCCTCATGCCAGTTTGGAATTCTCGCGAGCAGATTGAGACCATCAGCATCGATGATCGTCGGAGGCAAGCGCGTCCCTGAGCCAGTGAGGATGTCGTCGAGTAGCGCTTCTGCCGCATCCGACTGCGACAGTCCCGGACCAATTAGCACCGCATGCGCTCTGCCAATCGATGTCATCAACTCATCGTGAGCTTCGCCGTCGCCCAGCGGAATGTAAATTGCGTCTGCAAATGACGGGGCGATGAGGCGGTACACGTCTTCTGGAGTTGCAAGCGTCACCAACCCTGCGCCCATACGTGCCGCAGATTCGATGGCCAATCGTGCAGCACCGACATAGTTTCGGGAGCCAGCGACGATCGTCACGCGACCATGCGAACCCTTGTTTGAAACAGCTTTCCGGGATGGCAACCACTTCGCCACCTCAGACTGGATCATGAGTGAGAGATTGCTGCCAGCATCAACTCCACGTGGAATCCCCATGTCCAAAACAGGTGCGGAACTCTGGGGTTCGACGATTGGATTCCGAAGTAGTCCTACCTTGGGCAACCCCAATTGGTAGATCAGACTGGGAGGCAGACCGTTGGGATCCATACGCCCGGAATCGGAATTCTGACCGGTCGCGGTATCGATAGCGACGACAGGCGTATCGCCTGATGCAACGCCTCGTCTGACGTGGTCGAGTTGGCCGGAGAGGGGAGGGGAGATGTGTCGATTTTGTCCAGTTCCCAGGACCGCATCGACGATTATGGTGGAGCTTGCAGCTAGTCCCCTGATTTTATGCTGGGAAGCATCTTCCACAAATCGAACAATTGCGACACCCGCGTCGATTGCCAGTTCGAGCTTCTCCGCAGGGCTACCCACGTTTGACATCAGGTACGCGGTGACATCTGCTCCTTCACGCTGCAGCAAACGTGCAACGACCAATCCATCGCCACCGTTGTTTCCTCGGCCAACGAGTACAAGAACTGCCTCGCCTTCAAGCGGCCCAAAGTCAGCTTCCAGTTGATTGACTACGGCTGCCCCGGCATTCTCCATGAGGTCATCAAGGCTAATCCCGGCATCAACAGCCAATGACTCCACCTGCCGCATCTGACTCGCGGTAACGATCTGCATGGCGCTAGTCAGCCTCTGCCACTACGGATGCGATGGCGAAATCTCGT
>CAUZJA010000006.1:0-33589 GCA_963579925.1 Dehalococcoidia bacterium
AACCACCGAAGATCGCGCCAGATTTCTCACTCGCAGGCCGTTTTCCGTGGCCCACATGGCAAACCTGCCCACGATTCGTGCGCGAAGTTGCATATCAAGAATCACTCCACCTTTCCCAACCTCTCCCCGTTTCGCCTCAAATTGTGGCTTGAGGAGAACCACCATTTGACCGCCTTCGCGCAGGTTGGGGAGCACGGCGGGAATCACGTTCGTCACGGATATGAAGGAAACGTCCATCACAATCAGGTCCACTTGCTCCGGAAGCGCGATGCCGTGTCGCGCATTCACCCGCTCCTGAACCAACACGCGTGAGTCAGCGCTGATCTTTGAATCGATCTGACCGTGCCCTACGTCTACGGCATGCACGCGAGTGGCGCCACGCTGGAGGACGCAGTCCGTGAACCCACCTGTTGAGGCCCCGACGTCCAGCGCGATCAGGCCCGAGACAGACAGGCCAAATTGTTCTATTGCCGCATCAAGCTTCTCGCCGGCCCTGGATACGAACCTTGGGCGTGACTTCGCAATGATCTCGGTGTCAGAATCAAGCTGCATGCCCGCGGTTGGAGCGCGGCCGGTTAGTAGGCCGCCCAGCCTCACTTCACCCGCCATGATCATTGCCTGAGCGATAGCAATCGATGGCGCATCACCTCGCTCTACTAGCAGTTGATCTAATCTTTTCCTGTGTCCGGTCACGATTGCACCCTTAGGTCTGTAATGCCTATGATCATTGCATGGCGGTTGATGCTGTAACACCGAAACGCGGGTTTGCGGCCTTGTTGTGGGGGCTGTTCAGGGCCATGCGGCCACGTCAGTTCACCAAGAACGGACTGATATTGGTCGCCCTGTTTTTCACCGTCAATGAGTGGTGGGATCCAGACGAGATTGGCGATGTTGCCAGAATTATCGGCATCAACCTTGCCGCAGTCGGCATATTCACCCTCGTTACCAGCTCAATCTACATCCTGAATGACATTTTTGATGTAGAGAAGGATCGAGTACACCCTAAAAAGCGATTCCGGCCCATCGCGTCCGGAGTAGTTCCCGTGCCACTCGGGGCAATCATCGGAGTCATATTCGCAGTCGGTGGACTGGCACTCGCATTCTTGATCAACATGGAATTTGGGCTGGCCGCGGTCTCCTACATCGTCCTCATGGTGGCCTATAACCTCTTCCTTAAGCACCAGGTAATTCTTGACGTGATGTCCATCTCTGGTGGATTCGTAATTCGCGCCATCGCCGGATCAGTCGCCATCGATGGAACTGTCATCGGCGTCAAAGTGCTCGATCTCACAATCTCACCGTGGCTGTACATCGTCACAGCGCTGGGTGCGCTGTTCATTGCCATCGCCAAGCGCCGTACAGAATTGGTGCATGCGGGAGAGTCCGCTGGAGATCAGCGAGCGATTCTCAACGAGTACACGGTGACTTTCCTGGACATGATGACCGCCGTGGTGACGCCCGCGACACTGGTGGCCTACTCGCTGTACACATTTGGCGGTGCGTTCGCGGGCGCAAACCTGCCGGACAACAACTCCATGATGCTGACCATTCCATTCGTCGTCTACGGAATATTCCGCTACCTCTACCTTATTTACGTGAAGCCAACGCCAGACGCGGAATCCCCGGAAGAGATACTTCTCACAGACAAGCCGCTAATCCTTAATATCCTCGCCTGGCTCATCACAGCGTCCGTTGTGCTGTTGGCAAACACGTAACGCCTACCTGTAACCTGCCCGGCATCGCAGTCCCACCAATTCGTTTGTATTAGAGGACATCTCCGCTAACCATGCCGGGAAGAGAAGATTTCTGGAACATTGGCTACCCAATGTTCGGCGCGTTCATCTACACCACCCTGCTCATCGCCACCGTGGCAGTGGCGTACGGCCTGTGGCAGCGCTCACGCTACTGGCGATTGGGCAAGGCCGAGCCAGATCTTGGCCCCTGGCAGCCGCGGACGATCGAATTCATCAAGACGATGGCGTTCGACATCTTCGCTCACCGCAAGTTCACGCGCAGCCGAGAGTTGTATGCCGGAATCATGCATTTCGCCATCTTCTGGGGCTTCACGATGCTGCTCATCGCCACAACGTTGGGTGCGGTTGAGTTCTACTGGGACAAGCTATTCCATGCCGACTTCCCGACTACCGAATTCCGGGTCCAGACCGGATTCGTGTGGGATCTGTTCGGCGGACTACTCGCAACCATCGGCATCAGCATGGCGGCATGGCGGCGGTATGTTCTGAAGCCAGCTCGGCTGAACACCTTCCTCGACGATGGCTACTCGCTGCTCTTCATGTTTGCCCTGCTCTTAACCGGGTTCTTCCTCGAAGGAATGCGCATTGGGGCCACAGAACTGAATCCGGCTGATCCCCTTTTCAATCCCGGCAGCGCAGGCTGGTCACCGGTTGGCTGGGTGTTCGCGAAGGGATTCGACGGCCTCGGCATGAGCGCATCTGCAATGCAGAGCACGCATGAAGTCACGTGGTGGCTCCACGCTGCTATTTACACGTCGTGGATCGTCTACATCGGCGTGGGGTTCGGCAAAATGATGCACATCATCGTGGCGCCAGCAAACCTCTTCTTGCGACCGGCACGGCCTCGAGGCGCACTTGCGCCGATGGGAGACTTCGAGACGCTGGAAACATTTGGAGCCAAAGACCTCCCCGACTTCACATGGAACCAGATTCTCAACTTCGACGCCTGCACCAACTGCGGTCGCTGCCAGGACAACTGCCCGGCGTGGGCCAGCGGCGCACCACTTTCGCCACGCAAAGTAATCCAGGACCTCAAGGGCTACATGGTCGTGCGCGGCCGAGAACTTCTTGATGTGCCGGAAGGGGAACCGGCCCCGGAACCGAAGATCTCAATGGTGTCAGACGCCGTTGGCGAAGACGTTCTGTGGTCGTGCACCTCATGCGCCGCATGTGTTGAGGCGTGCCCGGTTGGAATCAACCACATCGACACAATCGTGGACATGCGCCGCTACCTCGCAATGGAAGAGGCGCGCCTCCCCGCCACCGCTCAGGCCGCACTGCAGAGCCTTGAGCAACGCGGCCACCCGTGGCAGGGCACCTCGATGACCCGCACCGACTGGATGGAAGGTCTCGATATCCCGACCATGGCCACCAACCCGGACGCCGAAGTGCTGTTCTGGGTGGGTTGCACCGGAGCGCTAAACGAGCGCAACGCCAAAGTCACCCGAGCGATGGCCAGCGTGCTCAAGAAGTCCGGCGTGAACTTCGCCGTCCTGGGAAATGAAGAGACGTGCACCGGAGATCCGGCTCGTCGACTGGGCAACGAATATCTGTTCCAGATTCTGGCCGAGCAGAACATCGAGACGTTTAACCGCTACGGGATCAAGAAAATCGTCACCACCTGCCCGCACTGCTTCAACACGCTTCTAAATGAGTATCCACAGCTAGGTGCAGACCTTGAAGTGCACCACTACTCTGACTTCGTGGACGGCCTAATCACCGATAACAAGCTGCCAGCACTTGCGACTATTTCAGCATCTGAAGACGGGGAGCCCGGGAAAGTGACATATCACGACTCCTGCTACCTGGGCCGCCACAATGGCATCTACGATTCACCCCGCAATGTCGCCAACGCAGTACCCGGGCTGGAATTAATGGAGATGGACCGACGATGCGAGCGCGGCTTCTGCTGCGGTGCCGGTGGCGGCCGAATGTGGATGGATGAGACGGGCGACAAGCGCGTCAACCACATCCGCACGGAGCACTTCCTGGAAACAGAAGGCGACACAGTGGCCGTCTCCTGCCCGTTCTGCCTCCAGATGTTCGACGAAGGCATATCCGCCAAAGGTATGGAAGACCAGAAACAGGCCAAAGACCTCATCGAACTTGTAGACGAGTCCCTTCCCGAACCATCGCCGGTTGAGGGCGATTGAAAATTGGGCTCGCGTTTTTCGCTCAGGCGCGTTAGTATTCTCCGATGTCAGCGGCACATCGAAGAGAATCTACAGAAACAAGTTCGTTTGGAACCGGTGGTCGAATAAGCCACGACTCGTCGAGCTATTACGCGCGGGCAATCCAACCTGACCTTGAGCCGGAACTGCCGTACCTCGAGAACCGAATTAATCCTACATTTCTCGATTCCATTATCGGTTCGTCAAGTGAATCAATGAAGGAACTACCTGATTCCTCCGTCCACTTGATGATCACCTCCCCGCCCTACAATGTGGGCAAAGACTACGATGACGATCTTTCCCTCGATGACTATCGAGCGTTACTTCGGAGAGTTCTAACTGAGACTTACAGGGTATTAGTACCCGGTGGTCGGGTATGTATCAACATCGCGAATCTGGGACGAAAGCCGTACATTCCAATACATGCGTTTGTAATTGCTGACGCAGCTGATATCGGATTTCAAATGCGAGGCGAGATCATCTGGGATAAGGATGATTCTGCAGCTCCGTCAACGGCTTGGGGCAGTTGGGCCTCACCAACAAACCCGATTTTGCGGGATACACACGAATACATATTGGTATTCTCGAAAAATCGATTTGATCGGGCCAATCCTTCGGGAAGAACCTCAGATATCACTGGACCCGATTTCATGTCATCCACAAGAAGTGTGTGGGTGTTCCCAGCGGAATCGGCGACCAGAGTTGATCACCCTGCACCTTACCCGGTGGCGCTACCGGAGCGACTAATCCGGCTTTATTCGTTCCGTGGTGACGTAGTGATTGACCCATTTATGGGGTCAGGGACAACGGGAGTTGCTGCGGTTCATAGCGGACGAAAATATGTGGGATACGAAGTCAATGAAAGATACAGGTCGGCAGCAGAACTTCGTCTTGAATCGGAACGCAATAGCCACTCCGCCGAACTCCGAATTGAGGAACCCTCTTCGATTCCCAAAGATGGAATGCAAGGACTACTGGATCCATCCGCAGGGCCGGCTCGAAAGAAGGATGTCCTCCAAAAGATCGTAGTCGATAACTTTCGGGACTCCATAAGTGGAGAAATATCAACCACGTCGCTCGAGAATTATTTCAACTCCTGTTTTGCTGAGTCGATGAAGTTTTTGAATCTGATCCCCGCATGGGCATGCACTGGATGTCTAGAGGACGGTGTTCAGACGGTCCGCCAGGGCTTGAAACCCGAGCGTTGTCCGATATGTCAAAGAAATAGTGTTTTTGAGGTCGGCCAATTCCAAAGTCGTGCATCCCACATGAATCGAGTCTTTGTCACCGCGTTGTATGAAGTTCTCAGCAGGATTGAAATCGAGGTGCACCGTGCCCCTCGATCCACGAAAACTCATGATATGGAAATAAATAACGCAGTGTTAGCGGCGCGGGGGTCTCCAAAATGGATTCCCATTGATGATGAGAACATTCACAAGCTACTCGGGCCCGGGATGTTGAGGACGGATACCCAAAAGAAGGCCGCTGCAACTGCCGAAGCATTCAAACTAGCTCACCCATCACAGCAATTTATCGTGGCAACCAACGCCATGCATGATGGCCCAATTTCTGAATCTCAAACAAGCATTGACTGGATTATTGATGTGTCTAATGAGGATGGAATCGATCACCTCCGACGAATTGCAGCCGAACACTTATAGCCCATTCCGACTAATTCCCTCCAGTGGACAAATTCATATTTAGTTGATATACGCTCTAGTATGTACCGATTGGTTGCAGCTAAACGTACTGGAGGTTCTCTATGTCAAACCAAGAACTATTAGCTTGGGCCGCAACTAAATCCTGCTCGGCTCGTCGTAGAGGTGATTCTTGTTCTCATGAACCATGTGAAGAGAATCAGCAGGTGATCAACAGAATACAAGAATTGATCGACGCGTCCGTCTAGTCTCAGAGTTCTCATTTGCAACTTAGGCTCATTCATGACGACCTCACCTCAGGCCCCGTTATGGAACCGCGCCCGCAGCTCTCCCTTCATGGCATTGTCGAGTTGGGTGCGGGGGAGTGTCGTCTACGAATCGGACGACACTTGGCAACCTAGGGCTGCGAGGGTCACCAACTACTAGGTAGGCTACGACCTGTCTGCGGAGCATATGTCGCTGTCAGAAGAACGCATTGGCGAACCCTTCCCTCTCTAAATCCGTGCCACTTCGTTGGCATATATCGCGTCCCAGTCAATGTCGGCACCCAGTCCGGGCGAATCTGGTGGATGCACCATCCCGTTAGAGTCGATGTCTACCGGGTTCTTGAGGCCAAACTTCGCCCCGTCCGGATACGGGATCTCGAGATAGCGGCAGTTCTTGATCGCCAACGCGAGGTGGAGATTCGCGAGGTCCATCAGAGATAAGACCGTCATATGTGGTTCACAATTAACGCCAAATGCCTCTGCTAGATGGGCCGATTTGAGGGAACCGGTAATTCCGCCGGTCCATGACACGTCAGCACGGATGATGTCCGCCGCTCCGCCTTTTAGAAAGTTGAGCTTTGAGTAGAAGTCAGAGTTCCACTCGGCCGCACAGATCGGAATATCAAGGGTGCTCGATAGCATCTCCAGACCGTGGATATCATGGTCGTAGAGCGGCTCCTCCAACCAGAGATAATCAAGTTTTTCCAGCGCCCTTCCAACTCGTAGCGCGTCCTCATGATCGTAAGCCCCACCCACCGGATCACTCATGAGTTCCATAGTGTCACCAACGGCATCTCGCACGGCGCGACAGCATTCGATATCGAGCTTCGCTTCGCCGGGAGGATGCAGTTTGAACGCGGTGTATCCAAGCTTCTGCGCTGAGAGCGCCATTTCAGCGTACTGATCCGGAGTCTCAAGGAATGGGGAGCTTGCGTAGGCAGGAATGACATCCCGATACGCTCCGATGTACTTGTAGAGGGGAATCCCTGCCTGCTTGGCGCCGATATCCCACAGTGCTACATCAAGCGCCCCGTACGCAGCAAATGACGTGAGCCCACCGAACCTGTCAGCCTTATGCGCCTTGTGCCAGAGCCGTTCTCGATCCAGGGGGTCCTCACCCAGCAACTCAGGCCGGTAGACCTCAGCAATGGCGTGGGCAAGTCGAGCACCACCCTTCACTCCCCAGCCAAATCCGTGTCCGTCGATCCCACCATCGGTCTTGATCGTGACTACAACAATCTCTGATTTGGGAGCAAAGTCTGAGCCCTCCCCAGGTTTCGCAGGGGATTCATCCAGCGCACCCGGCTCATCAACCTGAGAGATGATCAGTTCGATATCGGTGATACGCAATTTGTCTCCTCAATTGCCGTTACGGAATCGCGCCCGCAGCCCACTGTCTGCGGGGTGGTTCGCTCACGAAGTGTACGACCTCTAGACGATGTGTACGCTACAGCAGAAAACCAAATCGCTGTGCTCACCATCAATCGCACCCTCACCTCAATCCTCTCCCACAGGGGGGCAGCTAGCCGCCGATGTGGAAACGCGCTCGCAACTCACCCTTCATCACTTTTCCGAGTTGGGTGCGGGGTAGTTCGTCTACGAAGTGGACGACTTCTGGTTTCTTGTAGCTGGCGAGGCGCTTGTGGCACCATGCAATGATCTCTTCGCCGGTGAGTGACGTGTTTGGTGCGACCACTACAACGGCGTGAACGATCTCGCCCCACTTCTCGTCGGGGAGTCCGATCACGGCTGACTCTGCAATATGTTCGTGAAGATCGATGACCTCTTCCACTTCTTCCGGCGAAATCATCTCGCCACCGCGCTTCACGAACTCTCGTACGCGGCCTACAAGGAAAATGTAGCCGCCATCATCCGACCAGCCGAGATCGCCGGTGTGGAGCCAGCCGCCCTGCAGAGCGCCAGAAGTGGCATCCGGCATGTTCCAGTAGCCCTTCATCAATCGATCGCCCCGTGCCACGATTTCGCCGGTGGTGCCCTGCTCTACTTCTGCGCCCTGATCGTCAACGATCTGGATCTCGACATCGGCAAGCGGGCGTCCGATCGACCGGATGCGCTTCCTCTTAACCTCGATCTCCTCGGGCGTACCGACTAGTCGATGGTCTTCCGGCGACAGCATCGTGATCGTCGCGGCCGTTTCCGTCTGACCGAATGCGTTGATGAATTGCGCGTCCGGGAACCTCTCAAGTGCGTCCATCAATACCGCTTCGGGCATGGCGGCTGCACCGTAAGTGATTACTTCGAGGCTCGAAAGATCGAACTTCTCGAAATCATCGTGATCCATCAGCGTCTTGAGCATGGTTGGAACAACCATCGCCCGGTTCACCTTTTCGCGCTGGACCAGCCCCATCCAGGACTCCGGCTCAAACTGCGGCTGCAGCACCAGCGTCCGGCCGCCGTACACGCCCGACATGAGGGCCTGTGCGCCGGCTATGTGGTAGAGCGGCACGGTGAGCAGAGTCCGCTCAGCGGTCTCCGGATCGGGGTCCGCTGGCGTCACGTTGGAGAGTACGAATCCGCAAAAGCTGTCATGAGATAGCACAACTCCCTTCGGCTGAGAGCTGGTGCCGGAGGTGAACATGATCATTGCAGCGTCGTCATCGCCAGACTCCGGCGCATCCCAGAGCTGTTCGCTCTCTTGCACAATCGAGTCGTAGTTCGCCCAATCAGCAAACTGGCCGATGCCCACAGGCGTAACGGTCGACTTCGACTCTTCCACGGCTTTAGAAATGATGTTGCCATAGCGCTCGCCGCCGATGATCACTCGCGGTGTTACCTCGTGCAGCATGCCGGAGAGTTCGTGGGAGCGGGCGCGGTAGTTGATGGGCACGAACACGGCGTCAAGCAACCCGCAGGCGAACACGGCCTCTGCGTGCTCTGAACGGTTCACTTCCATCATCGCGACGCGATCGCCTGCAACAACCCCAAGCTCGCGCAGACCTGTCGCCAGCGACCTTGCGCGCTCTTCGACGTCAGCGAACGTGTACCGTTCATCGCCGTTTTCGCCTGTGACGAATGCGTCGCGGTCCGGTGCAATTGCCGATGCAATTTGCAGCAAATCAAATGTATTCAGAACTGGCTCCCTGTTTGAGCGCTCCGGGACAACGTCAACTCAATCTGCCTCGCTTGCGCCGCCGGCATATCGACAGCATTACTGATCAGCCGTCGGACTCGTTCGATCACTGTCGATTCAAGTGCGGCCAACTCACTGGCGAGGCCTCGTGAGTACCGGTCGAGATTCTCGCGGTTGATCGTCCGCTGCACAAGCCCCATTTTTAGCGCTTCATCGGTATTTATCATCTTGCCCGAAAGCAGAAGATCGAGTGCGCGGCCGTGTCGTATGTGGCGAGGAAGCGATTGCGTTCCGGTGGCCGCCGGAATGAGGCCATATTTCGTCTCCGGCATTCTGAACCGGCAATCATCTGCTGCAACACGAATATCGCAGAGCATAGCGATCTCCAGCCCTGACCCAATCACATGCCCGTGAAGCGATGCGACGGTTACTGCATTGAGGTTGGCCAACCGGCCAAAGACATCTTGCTCCCATCGCACCTGTCGGGCCACGCCCGGCGATGGCGCAGTACCGAACTCGGTGAGGTCTGCGCCCGCGCAGAATCCCCTGTCACCGGCGCCGTTGATGATTACTGCGCGAACGTCCGGCATGTCGCCGATGGCTCCCAACACATCCCACAGATCATCCCGCATCTGGATGTTGTAAGCATTGATCACATCAGGGCGATTCAGCGTGATCGTGGCGATCGCATCGTCAACATCGAACAGCAACGTCTCCCAGGGTGAGCTCATTTCTGCGGGTCACGCCCTTCGCGAAATGCAGCGAGTCCCGCTTCGCGTTCCGGTGTTCCGTGAAGCATGAAGCTCAGGTCTGCCTCGAGCCGGGCGCCCTGCTCAAATGTGAGATCACCGGCTCCGTTGACCGCCTCTTTTACGTACTGGGAGGCCAGTTTGCCGTGGCTGGCGATGGTGAGTGCCAGCTCCTTGGCTTTAACCACCGGGTCGTCGGAGAGATAGTTCACCAGCGCATAATCAAGCGCCTCTTTCCCGTTTAGCTCCCGCCCCGTAAGCAGCATGTCCGTCGCGATTCCCGGCCCAACGAGTCGGGTTAGTAGCCGGACGCCACCATCATTGGGCATCTGACCGCGGGCAATATTCGTCATTCCATACGTCGCAGACGATGAACCCACCCGAATATCGCAGGCCATCGCTAGTTCGAGACCGGAGTCTCGCAGGTCACCCTGTGTTGAAAATATGGTTGGCTGTGGGTAGCCGATTAGCCAATCGACGATCCCAGGAAGTCGAACACGCGATGTCGCTTCCACTGCATCCTGCACGATGTTGAGGAACAAAACCTTGCTGTTGCCGGATCTTCCGGCCGCAGTTTTGATGGTCTGGGAGATCGACTGAACGGTGTACTCGCCAACCCCGCTCATAAAGGGGATATCCAACACACCGCCGTACTCTTCAGGCGATACCCCGAACTCGCAATCAATTACGTCAATCACGAGGGAATAAAACGCCTGTCCCGGCGTCGGCCGGGGCCAGTGTGTTGATCGTCTCGAGCACTTGCTCAATTGGCACAGCGAATGAGATAGCGCGTATTGAGTCAGTGGCCGATGTAATGATCCCCAACAGCGCTCCACGGCTATCCGCTAGCGCACCGCCGCTGACGCCCGGCTCCACTGCGGCTGTTGTCTGGATCAGGCCGTTTACTGCCATTCCGCTGAACGTGCGCGTTGGACGATCTACCGCGCTAACGATTCCGTTTGTGACTACATAGCCAGCCACCGGCGGGCGGCCGATTACCAGCACAAGTTGGCCGGGACGCTGCGGTATGGCTGATGGAGTGATGGGTGTGAGATCGCTTGCATCAACTTGCAGGATTGCCAGATCTACAGATTCGTTGCGACCAACCAACTTGGCGTTCAGATCGTCGCCATTCGGTGTGGTCACAATCACTTGCTCTGCGCGATCCACAACGTGGGCTGCGGTGACGATGAGTCCGCTGGTTGAGGCGACTACGCCGGAGCCAACGCTGCCCACCCGACTGCGTGTATCGAAACCGGGTGCGGGCGTTGGTCCTGGCCGCTCGATCTTGATTGCTACGACGGAGTTTGCGACCGTCGAGGCGATAATTTCGATGGCGTCTGACAGTGCTGAGAGCTGATCGCCCGCGAGTTCAAGCTCATCGGCGGCTTGCTCATCAGATATACGGGAGTTGGTTGCAGTCACGATCGAGTCCCGATGGGTCTGCCCATCGCCAGTGAATTTGGGCCAAATGAGGCAGCCCGATAGTGCTGGATTCTACACTCGCGCCGTATTGCGAGATGCGTCCGGCCGCCAGGGTTACTCGACTGGAATCTGCTCGATACCAGCCAGCCCGACCGCCGTCACTGAGTATGCCGCAGCACGTGTGGCGAACCTGGCGCTTTCAATCGCGTCACCGCTCTCTCGGAATCGTATGAGATAGAACGCTGCCCAGATGTCACCTGCGCCTGTTGGGTCGACCTCCTCCACTTGCGTGGATGGGATATCAGTCCATGCGCCATAAACGTAGATACTGACGCCATCCTTGCCTCTGGTCTGCGCCACCACACGTGCGGCACGGGACCACGCTTCAGCCTGTGCGACATTGAGTTCACGCGCAGAGACCACGGCGATCTCTATCTTGTTCTCCAACGCGGGAGGCTCAATCGCAGCTGTTGAGACGTTCCCATCCTGATCCCTCGAGCGCAGGAAACCCTGAAGGATCGTGCCCGTGATGGAGTCAGGAAACCATGTGAGCGAATCGATCTCTACTTCACGTACCAACGGACAGATCAGCGCGATATCCGGGCGGCGAAGCTCATCTGGAATATCACTGGCCTTGATGCTGGTGGCGGTTGCTGTGATGGTCTGATGTCTCTCACCAGACGAGAAATCGTTACCGAAAGAGTCGTCTGGTCTGATGGCACGTTGACGATGTTCGCCTGCGGCAGCAACGATTGCAGCTCTTCGGGTGAGCCGTCGGACGTGACGATTGACGAGTTCAGTCCGTGGTGCAGCGCGGCAGCGGCACCGAAACTGACGGTGCCGCCGATCTCAGGCGGGAGAACCTCACCAGAGGCAAGCGTGGTTATGTCGCGGGTGGAGTGTCCAACCGCGACGAACGACCCTGAAGACTGGCTCATGCGTCGCTCCCACGCACCTATGTTCGGACGCTAATCCTTGAGGAGAATCACAACCCGGCGCTGATCACCTTCGCCGCTGCTCTCCGTCATGACGTCTGGGTGTTCGGCCAGCGTCATGTGGATGATGCGTCGATCTGCGGCGGTCATCGGCTGGAGGGTCTGCTCACGCTTGGAATCAACTGCGCGGTCTGCGGCGCTATCTGCCGTCTCCGCCAGGTTCTCCTGCCGACGTTCCCGGTAGCCTTCAACGTCAATCGTGACGTAGCAAGAGCGCTCAATGCGCTTGTTGATGATCATGTTGAGCAAGAATTGCAGCGACTGGAGGGTCTCTCCTCTGCGGCCAATCAACAGGCCTGAGTCTTCACCCTCCAACTCAAATGCGACATCCGAGTCAGTGCTTTCCTCTTCGCTCACAAACGTTTGCACAGTCACGTCCATAGCACCGAGCAAGTATTCCAAGACCTCAGCAGCAACCTTTTCCACTTCTGGATCAGGGCCGGGGTGACGAGGTTCTCGCTCACGATACTCGCGCTGTTGGCGCGGTTCACGCGGCTCTAATTCCTTCGCCGTTGGCGTCTCTACCGGGGTGCTCGACTCTTCAGGGTCATCGTCTGAACTGGCGGCGTCAGCTACCGGTTCAGGAGTTGACTCTGAATCGGCAGAAGCAGGTTCATCATCATTCTGCGGCTGCGAGTCTCCGGGACCACGACCTCTTCCACGCCCGCGTCCTCGGCGATTGCGGCCACCACGACTTCGGCGCGGAGCGCTCTCTTCATCAGGCTCTCCGGCCTCATTCTCAACAGCTTCAGCCTCTACTGGCTGCGCCTCAATGGGTGGAACTGCCTCCCCCGCTTCATCTACCGGGGTGACGTGAATCTCAGCAGCCTCACCCCCGAAGCCAAGTATCCCGGATCGACCGGGATTAACGACGACGATTTCTACTTCTTCTTGATTTAGACCGAGAGTCTCGAGAGCGAGATCGGTTGCTTCGTCTACGGTCTTCGCCGTGAATTGTCGTGTCGGCATCGGATGTGGAACCCTCCATGTCATTGGTGCCTGAACCCGTAGTGCCTGTCCCCACGGCAGAAAGCGTTGGTGAGCTCTCCACCTCAGACGATGCGAACGGATTCTGGCGTCCTGTTACGAAGTACTGAATTACGAACCCAGCTACGTTGGATACAAATATGTAAAACGCTAGGCCGGTTGGGAACTGGAATGTGAAGAAACCAAACATGATGGGCATCATCCACAACATGATCTGGTTCGTTTGCGCCTGTCTTTCGTCAGACGGCTTGGTCATGGTCATCTTTTGGGTGAGCCACATTGATCCGCCCACAAGGACTGGCAGCAAAATATTGATTGGTGCCGGCTGGGCGGAAACAAGTCCAACCAGGTCAAGGCCAAGGAAATCACTGTTGAACGGAACGCCATGTCTGGCCGGGTTCCATGAGTAGAACAGTCCGTCCAGATTGGCCAGACCCTCAGGTGTTGGCGGAACTACCTTGAACAGGGCACGGAAAAGTCCAAACCAGATTGGCATCTGAATCACCATTGGCCCAAGACAGCCAACTGGGTTCACGCCGTTCGTTTTGTACAGCGCCATCGTCTCTCGAGACAGGCCTGCGCGCTCTTCTCGGCTCTTGCCTTTGTACTTCTCTTGCAGCGCCTTAATCTGAGGCTGAAGGCCGCTCATAGCCTTCATTTGCTTGGTCTGCCGTATCGTCATCGGTATCAACAGGAACCGGATTGCGATAGTGAAGACAATGATGCTCAGGCCAAAGTTGTCCCATAGCACGTCATACAGCAGCGCCAGGCTGTTGACCATCGGCCGCATGATGATTTCATTCCACAGAATCCCGAAGATGGCCATTAGCGGCAGTCCTCTCCGTTATCCAGCTTCAAGCAGCCCAATCGCGATCGGTCGTTGGTGGAGAACCACTGCAACTCTCGTTCAAGCGTATGGATATAGATAACTTCCTCTGATATAACCGGCGAAGATTTCACGGCCGATGCAGTTGCGAATTTGCCAAGCTGCTGACCGGTCGCCGTATCGATGACCCAGACATCCTGATCACCGGATGGCACCGCCAGTAATCTCCCTCGAGCAGAACCCGAGGGTCGCGGTGGACCGTCATAGAGAGTTGGAGTGGCCACAATTTGACCTTCAATTTCCACGGGAAAGGACCATGCTGCCTGACCATTGGAGGCATTGACCGCATGCACTTCTCCACCGAGGGTTGAAACGTATGCCACGCCGTCTTCAATCGCGGCCGCTGCCCAGATCCAGCCACCAGCATCGTAACTCCACTCCGTAGATGGGTTGATCGCGTCTCCCGATACCATCCGCGCTCGCGTCGCAAGATCCAGAGAATAGAAGTTATTGCTCAGGTCACCAACAAAAAGTTTCCCATCAACTATCACCGGAGTCGCGGCGATTGCACCTTGCGCTGTGAAGCTCCATAGGAGTCGGTCATCCACGTTGATGATCCCGTCCGAAAGATCAATTGCGTAAATATGCTTATCCAGCGACGTGACGTAGGCGACGCCGTCAACCACAACAGGGGTGCTGAAGATGGCTTCATCGGTTGGGAATGCCCACTTGAGTCGGCTGTCTCCCTGCGGCAATGGATCTGCATCAAGCGCGAACAAGTAGCCGCCGGGATCTTTCTCGTCACCAATGGAGGACGAACCAAAAAGCAGGGTGCTTCCAGTTAGTGCCATCTGACCGACGATCTCTGTTTCAACATTAAATTCCGAAACCTGATCGACTCGATCGCCTTCGTCCTGACCAGCTGGCGTGTACTGCTTGGTCCGATCCCAAACCGGCTGCCGAGTCCCCAAGTCTATCCCTGAGACGTTGGCTTCACATTCGTTGCCCTTGCAATCGTATGAGGCGAAAAATGTCGTCGTCGCGGTGATAAGGGGAGTGCCGTATATCTTGCCGGGCTGTTCTGTACTTCGTAGGCGAACGCCAGGGTAAACCGTCTCGACGGTGTTGGTGTCTGTGTTCACACGAACCAGATCACCGTTCTTATCACCCACAATTATTCCATTGTCTGTAACCACAGGGGCAGCCCATCCGCCTGAAGGGTTAAGGCCGCCTGCGCACGCGATGGTCGTGATCAACGACAGCGCAAGAAGCAGACCGACTGAGGATCGACGACGCTTCATGAGGCCGCGTTGAAACATCTTGATGAGAGCCACTATTGAGCACTCCCATGATGGACATCGTGGCCGTGATCATGCGACTCATTTGGCTCTGGCACGGGGTCGTAACCGCCCTGCCGGGTTGGCTGACAGCGCAGAATCCGCCCAGTTCCCAGCCTGATGCCTTTGATTACGCCGTGTTTCTCAATAGCTTCGGCAGCAAATGCCGAGCATGTGGGTTCATAACGACACTGACCAGGCCAGTACGGAGAAATTGCGACTTTATATAATTTTATGAGGAGAAGAGGTAGGATTTTCATCGAATATTGGGAGGGCGATTTAGTGCCCCCCAACTGGGATTGTCGGCCTCCATGCCAACTGTGTCCACTATTTATATCAAGTCCGGGGCTGCACGGCTACCTTAAGCATCACTGCTCTCCGCCAGAACACCGGTCCTGAGGAGCAGCTCTTTCAGGGCTTTGCGAATCTCAAGATACGTAGCATCCGCCACACCAGACCTTGCAATTACGACTACATCATTTCCGGGTACGGAATCAAACGTTCGCGCGTTTTCTCTGATGAGCCGCTTGACCCGATTCCTGGTAACTGACCCGCCAACGCGTTTGCTTACAGAAAGTCCCCAACGCGTAACGGGCAATTGCGATGGCGCCGCTGTAACAACAAGCAGTCGATTAGAAACGCGTCTTCCTCGACGCCGTACGGATTCGAATTCCTCACGGCGTTTCAGGCGCTGATCGCGACTGAGCATTGAATATCAAGCGGCGGCGGTCGCTAGACCGTCAGCAAGGCGCGACCGCGTTGCCGTCTGCGGGCAAGGACTCTTCGTCCTGCCTTGGAAAGCATTCGGCGACGGAATCCGTGGACTCGTGCTCGCCTTCGTTTTTTGGGTTGATAAGTTCGTGTAGGCATTATTTCTCTATTTTTTTGTGAACCTAAAGATTATACGCTCAGACCTCTCCTTGTCCGCTACTTCTGCCCCCCAAAATGGAGCTCGCGTTTGCGGGATGGCGTCTGTGGACTTAAAATCAATATTAGTCAATTGGTGATTGGCTGGTTATTGGTCGTTGACCAACCAGTGCAACGCCTTCTCTATCAGCACACACAGGGAGTGTATTAATAGTGGCTACTGAACCTGAAGTCTCGGCCGACGCCCCGTCGGAATTGCAGATTACTGTCGCTCTTGCTGAATACATTCAGACGGTTAGCGAAGATGACAAGCAGAAGGCGCAGCCGGAACTGGCCAGGTTCAGCCGATGGGTAGGTCCAGACCGATTGGTCTCCGCCCTCGCTCCTCCTGAAATTGGTGAATACGGAGACATCGTCAGTGCCCGTGGCACCGCCCCAGATGCCGCTGAAAGGCTCGCCGCAGTAAAGGCATTTCTGGCATATCTAAAGAAGCGGGGTCACATTGAAGTTGGGCTTGCCCAGCACCTGCGAGTTCGAAAAGCACGAGCTTCCACTCTCTCCAAGAACAAGCAAGAAGCGCCCGTCATTCGGCTCACCAAGGAAGGCCATGCTGACATCACGCAGAAGCTTGAGGACTACCGCTCCCAGCGCCAGTCCCTTGCTACGCAGATCCATCGTGCAGCGCAGGACAAGGACGTTCGTGAGAATGCCCCACTTGAGGCCGCTCGTGAAGCTCAGGGCCTCCTCATGTCCAAGATTGCAGAGGCAGAAGCAACTCTCCGCCACTCTGAAATCATTGAGGACGATGGCACCGGTTCCCGCAAAGAGATGGTCATGCTGGGAAGCAACATCACTCTGCAGGACGTAACTGGCGGCCGACCGATGGCCTACCAGATCGTTGAGCCGAACGAAGCAAACCCTCTCAACGCCAAGATCTCAAACGCATCGCCAGTAGGCGCCGCGGTTCTGGGTAAGGCAGTTGGGGACAAGATCACCGTGACCACGCCACGAGGCGAGCAGACATACGAGATTGTAAAAACTCGGTAGACTGCGCCAGACACTAAATTCACGAATTGACTCACTCCTGCTGATTTAGCGCTCTCCCGCGCGCGAGGGGATATCCGATAAAAAACTGGTACATTCTGGGATTCGTCGCATTGTTGATGGTCCCCGCAGTTCTTTACCGAACCGTCCTAAATCTGCCGGAGCCGTGGATGGAGTCGGTCATTTTTGGTGTCGGGATTATTGGTGACGCATTCCTTTTGGCTTGGGCGGCAGAGGCCGCTCAAGTTGAGATTTCAGCCGGGCTTGCGATCGCGGTAGTAGCGCTATTAACGGTTCTTCCTGAATATGCCGTGGATATGACGTTTGCCTGGAAAGCAGGAACAGACTCTGCACTGCCAGCATTCCTGGCAGGTACTGGCCCTGAGCCGAGCTCACTGGAGCTCCCAGCAGCTAACCTGACAGGCGGTAACAGACTTCTCTCTGGATTTGGTTGGCCGCTGATCATTTTGTTGTTTTACTGGCGACGCAGAGAGTACGTCCATCTCACCAAAGAGCTATCTCCGGAGATCATCGTCCTTGGCCTCGCCGGGATCTACTCAATTTTGATCTTCGTGCGCGGCGAGATCTCACTCTGGGATTCAGGCGTCCTGATTGTTCTCTTCCTCGTCTACCTGTGGCTAATCTCGAAAGCCAGTCACGATAGTGCCGACGAAGAGGCAATGATCGGCCCGCCCGGAGCGATCTCCGGTCTACCAAAAGTGAAGCGTCGGGTGGTTATACTGGGGCTGTTCGCCGCCGCTGGTGCAGTGGTAGGTATTTCCGCTGAACCGTTCGCCGATGGCTTAGTCCTCACCGGAACAAGATTTGGAATCGACGAGTTCATCCTCGTCCAGTGGTTGGCTCCACTCGCTTCCGAATCACCAGAGATCCTGGTTGCTGCAATCTTCACGTTGCGCGGGAACCCGCTCTTTGGAATGGCTGCACTAGTCTCCGCTGCAGTAAACCAGTGGACCCTTCTTGTCGCGTCTCTACCAATTGCCTTCAGCCTGGGTCTTGGTGAGGCACATGCACTGCCGCTAAACGACAGGCAACAGGCAGAAATATTCCTGACATTTGCCCAGATCATCTTCGCTGTAGTGCTCATCGCCAAGCTGCGAATCGGCTGGATGGGCGCGGCCGTGCTTGGTCTGGTGTTCGTAACCCACCTCGTCTTCAACACAACTGAGGCGAGATACATCTACGGAATAATATTCTTTGTTCTGACCGCCGGAATGATGATTGCTCAGCCTGAGCATATAACCGGTCTACGAGACAGAGCATTCGATTTCTGTGATGCGCTTAAAGAGAGAGCCGGAATTACATGACGACTGCGGTGCGCTCGGATTCGGCCCAACTGCAACATGAGCTGAGTAGCGTGGTTGAGGGCGAAGTCCGATTCGACCCGTACTCCAAAGCTCTCTACTCCACTGACGCTTCCATCTACCGGATGGAGCCCGTTGGCGTAGTCATCCCAAAGCACTCCGCAGACGTTCAGGCCGTAATTGAGACTTGCCATCGCAACGGCGTATCTGTCCTTCCTCGTGGTGGTGGAACCGGCCTGAGCGGTCAGACCGTCAATCACGCGGTGGTGATCGACTTTTCCAAGTACATGCACGATGTGCTGGAGGTTAATCCGGAGGAACAGTGGGTTCGGACACAGCCCGGCATCACGCTGGATGAACTGAACCGGCAGATCCGCCCGCATGGCCTGATGTTTACGCCTGACCCAAGCACCTCCAGTCGCGCGAATGTCGGCGGAGCGATGGGCAACAACTCCTGTGGATCACACTCAATCCTCTACGGCAAGACGGTTGATCACGTCCTTGAGATGGACGTGACACTTTCAGACGGCTCGCAAACAGTCTTCAAAAATGTTGAAGGTGGAGCGTTGGAGTCAAAGCTCGCCCTGAGCGGTCTTGAAGGCGAAATATACCGCGGCGTTCGAGAGATTTCCGATCGCTCCGCAGGCCTGGTAAAAGCGCGATTTCCGAAAATCCTCCGACGAGTAGGCGGTTACAACATTGACCGCACCAACGCCGGGACAGAGATCAATCTCTCCGAACTCATGGTTGGCTCAGAAGGCACCCTTGCGGCGGTCACGGCAGCCAAACTCAACCTGGTGCGAATACCAAAGCACAAGGTCATGGGCGTCATTCATTTCAACGGTCTGATTGAGGCGATGGAAGCCACTGTGGCGACCCTGGATGACTCACCCTCCGCCGTGGAACACATCGGCGAGATGATCATCAATCAAGCACGGCAGTCCCTGGGATTCGCCCGCTCGCTCGATTTCCTGCAAGGCGAACCATCGGATATTTTGGCCGTTGAGTTCAGCTCGGATGATGAGGAAGAGGCTAGAGCCAAACTCGATCATCTGGAAGCCCGGTTGCAAAAAGATAAGCTGGGATACGCGTTCACGAAACTGTATGACGGTGCCGCTCAGGGTCGGGTTGTCGCCATGCGACAGGCTGGTCTGGGCCTCATGATGAATGTGCCCGGTGACGCGAAGCCACTACCATTTGTTGAAGATACGGCTGTTTCTCCGGAGCGGCTGCCGGAGTACGTGGCCAGATTTGATGAAGTGGTCAAGAAGCACGGCACAGTGGCCGGGTACTACGGCCACGCCAGCGTAGGTTGCCTCCACGTTCGCCCGCTAGTCAATGTCAAGACATCTGACGGAGTTCAAAAACTCCACGATATAGCATCCGATATTGCTGATTTGGTCAAAGAGTTCGACGGAGCGATGACCGGTGAACACGGCGATGGAATCGTGCGCGGCTTCTGGACTGAGAAGATGTTTGGCCCCGAACTCACCGACTCATTCCGTGATGTGAAGCGGGCGTTCGATCCCACCGGAATCATGAACCCGGGAAAGATCTTTGACACGCCTCACATCAAAGAAAACCTCAGGTTTGGGCCGGAGTACAAGGCTCAGACCATAGAGACCCGGTTGGATTTCACGGAAGAGGAAGGCTTCGCCGCAGCCATTGAAAAGTGCAACGGTGTTGGTGCCTGCAGAAAGCTAAATGCTGGGGCGATGTGTCCGTCATACATGGCGACACATGAAGAACAGCACACAACACGCGGTCGGGCAAACGCACTCCGGGCCGCTATGTCTGGATCACTTCCAGTGGAATCGTTTGCCAACGATCAGTTGAAAAACATCCTAGATCTCTGCATCGAGTGCAAATCTTGCAAGTCTGAGTGTCCATCCAACGTGGACATGGCGAAGATTAAGTACGAGTTTCTGTACCAGTACTACAAGAAGCATCGCGTGCCGGTGCGGAGCCGTATCGTTGGCAATATTCATCGCCTGAACGCAATCGCATCACCCATCGCCCCGATTGTGAACTTCGTCAACGGCTTGGGAGTGACCCGATGGCTGACTGAAAAGGCGATCGATGTGTCCGCAGATCGGCCAATGCCACCAATCGTCAGGAACACATTCCAGAAGTGGCATGGCAAGCACAAGCCAAACACCACTGGCTCCCGCGGCGAAGTGATTCTGTTCCATGACACGTTCATGAACTTCAACCATCCCAGCGTTGGAATAGCAGCAACCCATCTGTTAGAAGCGCTGGGTTACTCCGTCACCATCCTCAAAGATCGTAAGTGTTGCAGCAGGCCATTGATCACAAAGGGACTGCTGGACCAGGCGGGCGAGAACACACGCCACAACGTAGACCTCATGCACCCGTACGTTGAACGCGGCGTGAAGATCGTGGGCTGCGAGGCCAGTTGCGTGTCAGCAATGACCGACGACTGGCCATCGTTGCTGGGCAATGACCCTAAAGCGAAGGCTGTGGCCGCTGCCGTAACGACCGTTGAAGAGCTTATCGTCGAAGCACAGAGCGACGGTGGCGAGCAGATCGATTGGTCCAATGCTTCCAAGGAAGTTCAGTTCTTTGGCCACTGCCATCAGCGCGCGCTGACCGGAACCTCAGCCTCCGTAATGGCACTCAATCTGCCGCCCAATTTCGAAACGAGCGAGATATCAGCGGGCTGCTGCGGTATGGCGGGGTCGTTTGGCTACGAATCGGAACACATTAACGTGTCAGTCCAGATCGGCGAAGACCGGCTCTTCCCTGCGGTGCGCTCCGCAGGATCAAACGTGGAAGTCGCAACCACCGGGATCAGCTGCCGTGAGCAGATTGGCTTCAACACGCCAAAGACCTCAAGGCACATCGTAGAGATTCTGGCCGACGCCCTGCCTGAGCAGCCCTAGTCGATAAGTCGCGTCATCGCGATTCCCCGCTCTCCTGCCACACCGTACAAGACGTAGACATCGTCGCCATCTTCGAACACGCCGGGATCGCGCAGTTGGTTCACCGGGTAGTCGATTGCACCTCGGGCTGAAGGTACGAGCGGCTCGTTCACACCTTCCCAATCATGCGTCGGACGCAGCAGTTCTCGGGAGTTGCGAATCTCCCAGTCCATCCAGTCGCTGCTCAAGTCGATCTCACCAACCATGATTGATTCAGGCACCTCGCCCACCAACGTGTGGAACACATGCAGGCTGGTGCCGCGGATGAGAACCGCTACATGACGGGCGTTGCTGGGAAATATCGTAGGACCTTCTACCATTCCCGATAGGCGATCCTTTGAACGATAGACCTTGCCCGGCATACCGATGGCATACCAGTATTCCTGATGCTCAAACACGCGAAAATACGGAGCGCCCAGGATCTCTGGAGCCGCTGTGAAACGAATGCCATCGTCTGAGACTGCCACCCGCGTGCGCTGAGACGAGCCAGTCTCCTCAAGGTGTCCGTGGTAGTACATGATGAACCGTTTGTTGGCGTGATCCACGTGAACATCAGGCGAGGCGATGTGATCGAAGAAGTATGAATCGGCCAGATCTAGCACACCCGGCTTGATCGTGGTGTACGGACCTTCCGGCGAATCAGCGAACGCGAGTCGAATATACGCGCCGTTGTGGTGTCCGAAGTACATGTGATAACGGCCCAGCGGGTTTGGAACCCAGTCTGGCACCTTGATCAGGGACGGACCGTTAATGTTCTCGCCCATTCGATCATCCATATGCGGGACGATGATTGGATTATCCGACAGTCTTTCCAGACTGAACTTACCTTCTGACATGCTAATTCCGTGGGAGTTCCAGTTTGATTCGATTGCGTCATCGTACTATCGCTCAAGAGTCTTGAATCACCCAATCTGGCGGCACCCCATTTTGGCGCCACTAATATGAGGTCTTGCATGGCTGACGATATGAAAACCCTGCTAGTCGACTGTGAGATCAAATAAGCAATGGCAAGCATGCCCGAGCTTTAGCCCAAGCCCTAAACAAATAAGGCCACTCCTGAACTTTGGAGTGGCCTCTTTGTTTACTACGTTCGAATTGGAGCACTACTTCTTGTAGAGAGAGTCTTCCTTTGTCTCAGGATCCTCGCGGATCATTGAGGTCTCTGCCACCATCAGTGGCTCACGCAGCCGACGTCTGCGGTCCCGTTCCTGCGCAACCCTGTCCGCCAGAAACGATTTCATCATTGACTGGTACGGCACGTCCCGTTCGTTAGCCATGCTCTTGAGTTGATCCAGCAGAGCATCAGGTAGACGGATGGAGATGGTGGTTGTGGAGGGTTTCAGGCGCGGTAGATTTCCTTCAACTGAGTTGTCCCAATCAAAGAAATCAACCACGTCATTCTCTTCCCAGAAGGTCCTCTCAGAACCTTCATCCGGGAAATCTGGTGCATCGCGCCGTGGCGTTCTGTCACTCATACATCCTCCTTTCTCTGCGTCCCATAGACCTTGCAGAGATTACCCGTATCTGATCTTCTCTAATCGTAAAAACCTCCGTCAACAAATGGCCTTCAGAGGTCTGACCAAGCGCGGCAAACCTATCTTCTTCCGGTGAGCGGCCCAAGCTTTGGGCAACCCTGATGGGGCGGTTAAAGAACACTTCTTCAGCTTCCGTATTTGAGACCCGATATTTCTCCCAGTTCTTACTGGAATTGCCATCATCCCACTGGAAGCCTGTGCACTCTTCAAGCCTGTTCAGAGCGCTACTCACTGAACAAAGTGTATATTACCAATATATACATTATAAACTATTCTACTCTCCACGATCATGACCACATAGTCTGCTGCTTGGAGCCCCACGCGCTGCGTGCGGCCTTCACGTAGCCTTCTGGAGGATGGATCTCAACCGGTGGGTTGGCACGAAGTGCAGCTTCATCCATATCCAGCCCAATTCCCGGGCCAGTGGGAACGTCAAAGTAGCCATCCACCTGCTTCGGGAACTCACCCTCCACAACCTCGTCAAACCAGGGGTGATGGCCACCTTCCTGAATCATGAAGTTAGGCGTGCATGCATCAAGTTGTAGCGCTGCCATCGTGTTGATTGGACCGTAAGGATTGTGCGGCTGAATTCCCACGTAGTAGGCCTCCGCCATTGCGGCGATTTTCTTCAACTCTGAGATTCCGCCAGCGTGGCAGATATCGGGCTGAATCAGGCCGACTACCTGCTTCTCCAGAAGCTCTACAAATCCCCACTTTGTGTATAGGCGCTCGCCGGTAGCAAGCGGTATCGACACCGCGGCCGCAACCTGTGCCATCGCGTCGATGTTCTGCGGCGGCACCGGCTCTTCAAACACGTATGGGCGCAGCTCTTCGAGGGCGTTTCCGATTCGAATTGCAGACGTTGGGCTGAGCCGACCGTGGCATTCCACCAGCAGTTCAACGTCATCCCCTACTGCCTCACGAACAGCTGTGACGATAGCGATTGCCTCGCGCTCAGCTTCTGCGCTGATGAATATCCCTGTGTGGTGGAATGGGTCGCCCTTGAGTGCCGTAAGCCCCGTGCTGACCTGCTGCAACGCATGCTCAACTGCAAGCTCCGGGGTATCGCCATCAAATCGTCCGTACGTCCAGATTTTCTCTCGCATGGGACCGCCAAGGAGCTCGTACACCGGCACTCCAAGCGCCTTGCCTTTGATGTCCCACAGGGCGATCTCAATACCGCTTATCGCGGCCATATGGATCACTCCACCTCGAACGTTGTGGTAAAGGTGATACAGCTCCTGCCAGTGCTCCTCTATGCGTCCCGGATCCTTGCCGATCAGCGTCGCGCCCATCTCATCAACCATGTTTGCGACCGCCACCGGACCACACGTTGATTCGCCCCATCCGATGATGCCTTCGTCCGTCTCCACCTTCACATAGACGTAGTTGCGCCTGGCCCCCGGGCTGGATATTGCGGACGCACTGACAATTGCTTCAACGTTGGTGATCTTCAATGTGATGACTCCCGCTAATGGTTTGCGGGAGCATACACCGAGAAGTGCGTAGGTACCGAATGAACCTCAGAGCTATGTTTCAGTTCACTCTGAGGGTGAATTCATGGTCATTTTCCGCAGTCGTGAACCGACCACTGCGATCAGAAGTGCGAGCGCCAAGCCGACTGCTGCCATGCTGGCGACCGCTGAGCCAGGTGAGAAGATTTCCGCCAGCCACCCCGCCGTGAATCCCCCAATCGCTCCGCCACCCCACGTCATCTGCTGTACGCCCAACAACCGCGCTCTGGAACCCTGAGGCACCACTTCAATAATTACCCTGGATTGCAAGACACCAATTAGCGATGCGAAGGCTCCCATAATGCCCAGAAGCAAGATCGTCGTCGGCAAGTTGCTCGAGAGGGCGAGTGGGATTGCCACGATGTGAACGACAATCATTCCCACAAGAAACCAGCGACCTGTCTTCACAAGGCGAATCCCGATCGAGGCAAGAACCAGTACGCCAATTGCCTCCCCGGCTGGCATCGTCCCCTCTAGCGCCCCAAGCAATCCAGAACCACCATCAAATGTATCCGTCGCGAAGATCGGTGCAAGTGAGATGTAGTTGAACGCCATCACTTCGCCAACGAATCCAACGGCCAGCAGCGTCCGGAGAGTTGGATTCTGCCAGGCATATGTGATGCCATCTGCAAATGTGCTGAAGATGCTATTCGATGTGCTTATTCCTGGTTTCGCCGTTGATCCCGCATCGTCTTGATCATCTCTGGCCGCACCAAATGGAACCATGAACGCTGACACCAAGAATGCTGCTGCGATCCCGAAAAGTACGTATTCCGCAGATACAAAAATTAGTATCCCGCCCGTCAAGAATGGCGACGCCAAAAATCCGCCGGTGATCCCCAGCTCCTCCATGGATATAGCGCTTGTTAGATCCTTCTTCGGCACAACATCGGCTGTCAGGGCACGGCGTGCCGGTACCGTCCCCCCCGACACCGTCGCACTGACAACGTTGAGAATAAGAAGCGCCCACACCGCTCCCGGTTCAATCAATACGCTCAGTGCAAGCAGAATCGAAAACAGCGCTCTGGAGGCCATTCCCCAGCGCAATATGAGTGCCCTCCCAAACCTGTCTGCAGCGGCACCACCCAGCGGCCCTGCAAATATCTGGGGCGCAAGGAACGTGGTAATCACCAGGGACACCAGCACCGGTGAGCCGGTCTCCTCCACGATGACCCAGCCAAGCGAAATAAAGATCGCCCCTTGCGCAAAGGTGCCCAGAAATGTGATGACAAACAGGCGGCGAAATACGGGCGTATCAAATGCTGAAAGCGCCGGAATACGGGTCGTCAGCGACATGCGGTCATGCCGTTCAGCCGATCGCCGTGCGAATGCGTTCGATCTGCGTGCGGCTCAACTCAGCAAAATATTCATCGTTGTGAGATATCGCCCAGGGAATACTTCCGATAGCGGTTACCAGGCTTAGGGTGTTGAGCAGCAAGCCTTCATCTTCAGTTGGCTCGCGCCCATAGCCCTCAAAGTACGCGTCCCGCAGATGCGGCTCCCGATGAAAGTGGTCGTACTCCATCCGCTGGACATCTTGTAGCCACAGATCCCAACGCGTGCGTTCCCAGTCGATCACCCCAAAGCCGGTGCCCTCTTCGTTACGTTGGATCAGCCAGTTTCGGGGAGAGAAATCCATGTGGCACGGCACGCGTTGAAGTCCAGGCAGCGAGCTCGCCTCGTGGATCAACTCTCGCACCCAGGTAGCAGTCTGCTCGTCGATAGCTTCCTCACCCGCGCTCAAGTAGTAGTCCAACCGGTCTCGCAAATACTCCGCGGGATCAATCCCATCTGGATCAGGAATTCCAACATCGTGCAGTTTGCGTATGAACCTCCCAGCCATCTTAAACATCAGAGTGCATTCATCAGATGAAACGGGCGTCTCGTCCAGCAGTTCTCCCTCAACTTCCGTCATCAAGATCACGGCCAGGTCATCATCACGTGAAATAACCCTGGGCGATTGCCACCAGGTCTGCACTCCCAACGCCGTTACGAACTGCTCAAGGCCGATTAACTCACGCTCATACAAAGTGGCCGATTCATGGTGCTTCAGCCACGCCAGTGAACCATCGCTACTCCGCAAGCGCCACACGATTGATGGCCGACCAAAGTCACGCGAACGATTCTCGATCTGAACCGCAGATCCTATTTGGCGTTGTGCGTAGTCAACGAACTGCTGATTGTCTGGGTGCTCCGGGCTGTGAAACGCCGGTTTAGTCACGAATCACCGGAGTATACGACGACTTCTTTATCCAGCCTGTCAGCAAGTCTGTCGCGCTCTATCTCGAGATCATAATGCGTTTGCAAATTGATCCAAAAGCGCTCTGACATGCCAAAAAACCGGGCGAGCCGAAGAGACGTATCGGCAGTGATTCCTCGCTTGCCGTGAACAATCTCATTGATCCGACGCGCTGGAACACCTATGTCTTTGGCCACACGATACTGAGAAAGTCCCATGGGAGTCAGAAATTCCTCCATGAGGATTTCTCCGGGATGTATAGGGGGCAATTGCTGTGTACTCATTGATTTCTCTCAGTGATAATCAACCGGCTCCACATCTTCTGGTCCACGTTCGCTCCAATGGAAACAGATACGCCACTGGTCGTTTACTCGAATGCTGTGCTGTCCCAGACGATCCCCACGGAGTGCCTCCAGACGATTGCCCGGAGGTACCCGCATATCCAGAAGACTCTCCGCCGCGTTCAGCATCAATAGCTTTCGGAGGGCCGACCGTTCCAATGCCTGCGACATACGAGGTAGACGCTGGCGGCTAAATAGCCGCTCGGTGCGAGAGTCTGCAAAGCTTCGGATCATTAGCCATATAGTAACGCATTGCGTTACTAACGGCAAGCGTTACTAGTGCAAGCGAATCTTCGCTCACTCTCCCACCAACCTCAAATAGCTTCCGTACCGATTCGCAGCGATATCACCGCGATCAACGGCTGCCTTCACGCCGCAATCTGGTTCGGAATCGTGGTGGCAATCCCGGAACTTGCAGAGTTCTGCAGGTTCAGTGAACTCAGGGAAGTAGGCAGGAATCTGTTCTCTCTTGATGTCCCATAGTCCCAGCGATCTAACGCCGGGCGTATCGATTATCTGGGAGCCATCAGACCACTCGATCAACCGGGACGTGGTGGTCGTATGGCGGCCGCGCAGCTCCGTTCCCACTGCGCCGGTGTACTGCGTATCAGTGCCTGTAACGGCGTTTGCGATAGACGACTTCCCAACCCCGCTGTGTCCGGTAAGAACTGCGGTCTTGGACTTGATCCGGTCTTGTAGCACGTCGATCCCATCGCTGGTTTCGGCTGATACAGGAACTATTTGTATACCGATCTTCCGAAAGATGGATAGCGCTTCATCATCCGGTGGGGCAAGGTCAATCTTGTTGATACATATCAGCGGCTCGACACCGCCGTACTGACACATCACAAGATATCGGTCTATCAGCCGCGCCCTGAACGGCGGAGAGATCGTGGACGCCACTATCACTGCGATATCTACGTTGGCGGCGATCACGTGCTCGTTGGAACCGCGTGAGGGATCCCTCGAGGCGTCGAATCGTAATCGCGCGATGCGAGCTTTTCTGGGATGTATAAGGACGATCTTGGCGAGCCCGTCATTGATCTCGATATCGACACGATCGCCAGTTACAACGCCTTCGGGATACTCCTCGGCTTGTAGGTTCTCAGCTGAGCCTTCGCCGAGGCCATCGTCTCGCCTGACGACCGCCGCCATACCCTGGCTTGATACGACGGTACCCAGTCCGCTGGTGGCAGCCATATCCCACGCAGGCGAATCTGAGCTACCGCCTGACGTTGTTGCGTCCGCATGAGCGCCTGCCTGGTCACGACGCTCTTGCAGGCGTCGTCGCTTGCGCGCGATTTGTTTTGGTGTTGGTTTCTTTGCCAATCTGGTTCTCTCTAAAGCTAAAAACCGATATTGACCGGCTTTTCTAGGTGTGGGCGTGTGAGTTGATTACACATCCCTGCTGAACCAGGCGCTCTAAGCGCTGAATCGCTCCCCGAGGGGACTAACGATCGTTCAGGAGGAACGCGTCAAATGACACTGAGACAATGGCTAACATCTCGATTCCTCCTTCAATGACACGGCCGGTTCGCCGCGTCTGCTAATGCTTTCCACTTGGCATGATCAACGAAGAATAGCACGAAAACGCCCCAACGGATCACTCCACCGAGGCGTGCCTGAGGGGATTTGTGAGACGGAATTTAGTCGACCTGGACGTCGTTCATGAACGTTCCGATCGGGACCACACGCACAATTCCGGGCTCTGGTGTAGGTGCTTCGGGCAGGTCAGATGCATTTACGACAACCGGACCAACGGCCGGGCCAACCGAGGCGCTGGATGATCCTGATACAGCACCTTCTGTTCGCTCGACATCGGGATCCTGCGTTGGTGGAGCGGGCTCGCCAAACGCTATTCCCTGAGGAGGAAAACTGTCCGCTGGCAGTTCGCCAGGCACAGGCATCGGCATCGGATCTACGTCAGGCTTGCTGATAGAGACTGAGCCATCTGGCAGCGTTGTCACTTCGCCATCAAACGCAGTTACCGGCTCGCCCTCAATGAATAGCGGCTCGGGAATACCGATCGCTTCTGCATTTACGCCAAGATCATTGGCGGTTGGCAGAGTTTGGGTCTGCGGGTCTGTGATCGCACCTGGAGAAGTCGCTTCGTCGTCTCTCAGCGCGAGCGCCGTTGGCACTGCAACTGCAGCGACGAGAGCTGCGATCGCCAGCGTTGAAATCGCGACCTTGAGCTTGTTCTGGTTGTTCATTGTTCGATCCGTGTTTTTGAGTTTGTTTGTTGTCTACATAGATACAAACGCAGGACTGCATCATTTTGTTCCCGAACAACAAAAAGCCGGTCCCAACACGGGACCGGCTTGTGTTTTCGAAGACTTTTGTTGGCTTAGAGGGCGTCGGCCAGTCGGTCAACTTCTCGCGCTCGCAGTGCCACGTTCACCCGCAGTTTCTCCAGATGCTGTTCAAGCATCAGTCGGCCCTGCGGAACTTCGTGGTCCTCAAAGAACTTGAGTACATCTTCTGCCTGTTCGGGGCGTGATAGCGCCTTCACCCCGGAGAGCATTCGGGCGATGGTGTTTGTCGGGTACTTCTCAAACATCTCATCCCAGTTGTCTTTGATGTGCTGCCATGCCCTGGAGCCATGCTCACGATTCATCATGCAGTAGGCCACAACGTACGGCGCGTTCTGCGTACGTATCTCATCGTTAAGAGTCATCTCCAGGGTACGTTCTATCTGAGCCTCATCAGGGAAGCCTGCAAGCGCGTACATGTAGCGCGTTTCCTCTTGAGGGGTGGCAGCATCCTTGAACGTGGCCAGGAATGAGTCGTAGTCGGACTCGGTCCCTTTATTGGCAACGACCGATGTGACGGCCGCTGCAACGTTAGGCTCAATCGACCCCGCATCCTCAGCGTAGCGCGCCTGCATCTCTCGAGCGGTGGCTTGCGTTGCCGGATCGTTACCGGAGATTCCCATCGTGCGGATCAGCAAGCTTCGTAGCTCAAGATCACGCTCAGACTCACCCGGCGTGGCCTCCCAGCCCAACCGACTGTGCGCAGGTCCCGCCAGATCGCGGACTCGCTCTCGGAAATTATCAAGCGCAGCGCCATCCAGGATACGGCTCAACTGCGTGAGACCACCCGTGAGTGCCGACCAGACGTCTGGATCTGTCTCGTTAGCGAATCCATCTGCAAACTTTAGGTACTCTAGCGACGAGGTACCGCCAGATATCACGGATGACCACGTGTCATCCGCGAGTCCATATCGCTCGATGCTTGCCAGGTCATCTGCCATGGACGCAGTTAGTGCGGCCAGAAGAGGTTGCGAGTACTCAACGCGGTAGAAGCCATCACCACCAGCGTTGACAAGTACCGTCTCAACATCAGAATCAAACGTCACTTCTTCTGAGCCAGACTCAAGCAGCACTCTTCGCTCTTCACTGCCCAATGCCGTGGTTACCCGCATGACAACAGGAACTGACCACAGAGTTGAGTTATCTTCCGCCGTGTAGAAGAATCGGCGCTGTCCCAGCGTCACTATGCGGCTGTCTGCCGACAATTCAGCGCTGATGATTGGGAAGCCCTTCTGGAATATCCAGGAGTCCATTATGCGACGCGCAGGCTGATTCGTGACCTCCTCAATGGCGTCCCACAGATCGCCGGTCTCCGTGTTCCCGTAGGAATGCTTCTTCAGGTAATGGCGAATACCGTCCCTGAAGTTTTCCTCGCCAAGGTACTGCTCCAACATTCGCAGCACAGAACCGCCCTTTTCGTACGTGAGCAGGTCAAACATTCCCTCCGCATCTTCAGGAGAGTTGACCTCCAACTCGATGGGGCGAGTCTTCGATAGGGAGTCCACGTCAAACGCCATTGAGCGCTCGAGACCAAACTGAACCCATCGCTCCCACTCTGGATGGAAGGCGTCCACAGCCATCGTCGCCATGAACGTTGCGAAGGCCTCGTTCAGCCAGATTCCATTCCACCAGCGCATCGTGACCAGATCGCCAAACCACATGTGCGCAAGCTCATGCGCGATCACATCAGCAACTCGAGTCAGTTCACTCTGTGTGGCCTTGTCACGGTCAAGCAGCAGCAGTACTTCACGGAATGTAATACAGCCCACGTTTTCCATCGCTCCGGCAGCAAAGTCTGGGACCGCCACCAGATCGACCTTCTTGTCGGGATACGGAATGTCGTAGTACTTAGAGAAATGCTTCAAGCAGAACTCGCCAACCTCAAGCGCGTAGTCGGCCAAGTGTCCCTTGCCGATGGGATGCACGATCCGCAGCGGCACGCCGTCCACGTCGACCGGATCGGTAGCCTCGAAAGGCCCAACGATGAACGCCACGAGGTACGTCGACATCTTCATCGTGTCGGCGAACACAAGCTTCCGTTTGCCGTTGCCAAGGTTATCGTCAGAAATCTCTGGCCCGTTGGAGATAGCGAACTGATCTTCTGGAACAATCAGCGTCACGCCGTATGTCGCCTTGAAGTCAGGCTCGTCAAAACACGGAAAGGCTCGACGAGCATCCGTGGACTCAAACTGCGTGGTAGCAATCGTGTGCTCTACGCCATCGTCATCCGTGAACCGTGAGCGGTAAAAGCCGCGCAGCTTGTCGTTCAGAATGCCGGTGAACTTCAGCGAGATTATCGCCTCTCCCGGTTGAAGGTCCGCGCCAAACTCAAGAGTGGCCCGAGTCAGCTCCTCATCCATCGAAATGGACGATGCCCGCACTCCGCCCACCGATGCAGACTGGATCTCTATCTCAGCAGAATTTAGAACAATTGAAGACGTCGCGGCTTGAATATCAACAGTGATATCGACCTCGCCAGAGAATGTCGCAGCGTCCAGATCAGGCTCGAGCGTGAGCGCATAGTGGGACGGAAGTACCGTGCGGGCAAGTCGGTAGGGATTATCGGTGGTCAAGTTGCGGGTACCTCATGTTTTAGAACAAACAGAAAATCAGAAGTCGAGAATAGCAAAACCCAGACCTAATTACTTAACTACGCCTGCATCCCATCACCACTCCACCCGTTCGCCACATCCACACAGCGGTAGAACTCCACGCCTTCGTGGGACTTCATGTGGGTGATGAGGCGACGTAATGCTTCCATGCGGGAATGGCGGCCGGTTACGTAGGGGTGCATGGTGAGGATCATGGCACCGCCTTCACGGTAGGCGCCGTCGAATTCCCACTGCCATGCTTCGAGCGTGTCATTGGGGCTTGATAGCGTGGACATCCTGCCCTGGACTGGCGACCACGAGTAGTACGGAACATCGTCCAGCGACCAGTGGACTGGGATCTCCACGATCTTATCGTCGCCAACTTCAAACTCGTACGGCTTATCGCTGCCCATCAGGCTTGAGTCGTATACAAAACCGCGCTCGACCAGCAGCTCCAGTGAGTGCTCGCTCAACTCCCACGATGGCGATCGATAGCCAGTTGGCCGCTCCCCCGTAATGCCTTCCAGTATGCCGGAACCACGATCCAAGATTTCGGCTTCTTGCTCACGTGATTCCAGCGTTCCTGGAGGCTCGTGAAGGTAGCCGTGGTGGGCGACCTCATGACCTGCATCTGCGATGCTCTTCACCTCATCCGGCCACCGCTCGGCAACCCATCCGGGCACAAAGAACGAGGCAGGAATAGCCTCTTCTTCCAACAGTCTCAAGATGCGGGGCAGGCCGACGTTTGGGCCAAATTCACCCAGCGATAACAGGCTTGGCTTATCAGCGAGCGAGGGATCTCGGTTCAGCGCCCCCGACGGCCCGTCAAGATCAAACGAGAGCATCACACCAATACGAGTATCGCCCGGCCAAATACCTGTCATGAGTCCACTCCCTGTTTAGCCGACGAGCGAAACCACATCGTCGTATGCGTGCCGCTTGGTGATGAGACCCGAGTACAGGAAGACGTCCAACGCTGCGTCGTACGACTCCTGGCTGATGGCGGTGTCCGGGTTCCAACAACCCAGTCCCTGGTAGAACTCAATCGTCTTCGCCAGCACGCCCTGATCGATATCCGGGAAGAACGATTTCTCAGCCGCAGCGATCTCCGCTGCCGGTGTCTCATTCACATAGGCACGAGACTTTCTGTATGCGCGAATGAAGCCAGCACACTCGTCAGTCCCGGCGAACTCTGGCGTCGCGATTATGGAACTGAACGCCACCGGGCCGATCGCTTCACCAGTGGACGCCACCACGTGACCGATGCCGTCGTTCTCAAGCTGCTGGGGGTATGGGCCCTGCAGGTGAACATAGTCGCCCTGACCATCACGGAATGCGGAGTCAACAGCGTCCGCTTCACCTGCGTCGATTGTGTTGATGTCATCGTACTTGATACCCATCTTATGTACGGCGTACTTGAACATTGCCAGCGGCTGACCGCCTACGTCTGCAATTACTCCGGGGCCAAGGAGTTTATCCCACGTGAAGTTTGGATCAGGCTCGCGTCCCGCGATGAAGAAGCCATCGCGCTCATTGATCTGAGCAATGTGAACAATTGGCGGAGTCTCACCGCGCTCGAGGAACGCCCACGAAGCCGATACTGCTGCCTGACCAACGTGTGCC
>CAUZJA010000007.1:0-32120 GCA_963579925.1 Dehalococcoidia bacterium
TGTACATTAGGCGCATGATGAGCGTGTCCAGCTGCGCAGGGATTTCGGGTCGATGCCACTGTGGGGCGACGGGGGGTGTGTTGATGTGCTGGCCGATTATGGCGATGTCTGTATCGCCCATGAATGGTGCGCGGCCGGGGACCATTTCGTAGAGCATTGCGCCTACGGAGTAGAGGTCGGCCTGTGGGGTGATCGCTCCGCCGGTGGCTTGCTCAGGCGGCATGTAGGAGACCGTGCCCACCATCATCTTCTCTTGCGTGAGGCGTGAACGGTCGGTCGCAATGGCGAGTCCGAAGTCGCCAACTTTGGCGGTGCCATCGTCGGTCAGCCATATATTTGCGGGCTTGATATCGCGATGAACCACGCTGTGTTCGTGGGCGAACTGGAGCCCGTTCAGAGTGTCGGCGGCAATGCGTAGCGCCTTTTCCAGATCCATGCCGCCTTCAGTGGCGTCGATAATCTCTTCGACGTCGCCACTGCCAAGCAACTCGTTGACCATCCACGGCTGGCCTTCGTGTTCGCCGATATCGAGTACGGATACAACGTTGGGGTGGGTGCCGAGACGACCCATGGATTGTGCTTCGTGGGTGAAGCGAGCGCGACCTACATCGTCCAGGCCTTCCATCTTGATGAGCGCAAACGCCACGTCGCGATCAAGCGTGGTGTCGTGGGCAAGGTAGACCTTCTTCTTGCCGCCCTCGCCAAGAATCTCTTTGACCTGGTAGCGGCCGTCAGCGAACGCCAATTCCATTGAGGATATCGGGGCAGAGGGTTGGCGTGCGGGGGTTGTTCCTCTTGGTGCTGTGGATGTGTCTGAAGAAAGCCGCCCTTCGACAGGCTCAGGATGGATTTCTTCAGACGCTTCTTCTCTGGAATCCACTCGGGGATCGCTACCGCGCTCGGACAGCGCCTTTTGGGCGGCGGCGAGGTATGACTGGGCATCCTCATTCTCGAGATCGAGGACTGCCTGGCAAATTTCTGCAGCAGCCTGCCAATCACGATCGGCAAGAGCTGAGTCGGCATCATCTAGAAGGGCGTCAATACGCCGTGGTGGAAGGTATGCAGTCTTCAGCCAGCAGAGGTGGCTGTGATGTCTTCAAGTTATGGCCCCCGGGAAAGCTCCCGTATCCGCTCATTCAACTTGCACTGAGCAACGGCAATAATTGCACTTTGGTGACAATCACCTATGATGCGGCTATCTTCAGGTGATTGCCTGCGGATGATCGCGTGTAGTTGACTGAAGTCGCAATGGGTATTGGCAGGGATGACATACCGCTAGGGGTCTACTTCCTCTTGTGTGGGCTGCCCTTATTTCTTTGGGCGTGGGAGCAACTGGGGCTCCTGATTGCAATTGAGCTGGCCATTCCGGGGCTGATGATCACGTTAACGCTGAAGTGGTCGATGGAGCGCGGCATGACTACAACCGCGTTCGAAAGCCTCGCCGAGTTTGTCGCGCCGCACGCGCTGGCTGAAGGTGCCCTGGAACTAATCGGCCTCTCAACGCAAGAAGCGCGTAAGCGTGGGCACACATTTGTTGGGACTGAGCACATTCTGCTGGCGCTGGCATCACGCCCCGCCGGGGTGATGGCGAGCTATCTTGAAGAGCAGCAAGCAGATGCACCGAGGCTATTGAGCGCTCTGGAATTCGTGTTGGGACGCGATAACAAATCTACGGATTCGGACCCAATCCTGACGCCAAGGTCGCTTCAGGTTCTTGAGATTGCTGGAGAACTTGCCGCAGCCCGCGCTCAGGACGAGATAGAAGAAGACGATATCTTCCAGGCAATACTTGCCGAAGGAGAAGGCGTGTCAGCCGGAATCTTGCGCAACCTTGGCGCAGCCGGTGGAGGCCTCAGAAGCGTCTAGGCGGCACAAAAAAGCTGGTACTGGCGGCAAGCCGCGAAGGAGGCGCGCATCGGCGTAGTGATGCGCCTATGCGAACTGGAACTAGGCGGCGCTGTACTCTGCCAGGACTTCGTTTGAGAAGTCTGCGTTGGAGAAGACTTTCTGCACGTCATCCAGATCTTCAAGCGCTTCCAGAAGCCTTAGCGTCTGCTTGGCGTGTGAGTCATCCAGTTCCATTAAGACCTGGGGAACCATTGCCAGTTCAGCCGTATCTACTTCCACACCGTCCATGGCTCCCAGTGCCTTCTGAAGCAAGTCCAGGTTGCCGGGGTCGGTTGTGAAGCTGATCGAGTTGTCCGTGAGTTCAAAGTCCTCTGCGCCGGAATCGACGGCTTCAAGTGCGACCTCTTCGCCATCCAGGCCAGTGACGATAGTGACGAGCACGGTGCCCTTGTTATCGAAGCCCCATGAGACAGCGCCTGCTTCTGCGAGGTTGCCGCCAGACTTGGTGAACAAGGATCGGACATCTGCAACGGTGCGGTTCCGATTGTCGGTTAGGCCCTGCACGATGATTGCTGCGCCACCCGGTGCGTAACCCTCGTAGGTCAGCTCTTCAAGCTGCTCACCGTCAGCACCAGTACCTGAGCCTTTAGCAATTGCCCGTTCGATATTCGCACTGGGCATGTTGGCTGATTTGGCGTTTTGGACTGACAGACGTAATCGGAAGTTCATGTCCATGTCCGGGCCACCTGAGCGGGCCGCGACAATGATTTCACGAGAAAGTTTGGTGAACAGAACACCACGCTTGGCGTCCAGAGCGCCTTTCTTGTGCTTGATGGTGGACCATTTTGAGTGTCCAGACATCTGAATCCTCCAGCAGGGTTTTACGGTTGGCTATCGATAAGTCAGGTCGATAAATATGGGGGCATGATATCGCCCGACAATTCCGCTGGTCAAAGGGGGGCTGGCCTAGATTAGACCTTCGGGCAGTTGCACTGTCATGATTCCCGCTTCCAAATCAACGCTAACAATTACGTCTTTCAAAGCCGGGACCATGACGTCTTGCGTGTCTGGGGCCGAGGGCTTAACGCCGTAAACATCGTTGGCGCCCGTCTCAATGACCTCATTGATTGTGCCAACCTCATCGCCCTCAACGGTGACCACTTTGAGGCCCATCAACTGGTGCCCGTAGTACATGCCCTCTGGTGGTGGTGGGAGAGCATCCGCATCGATTTCTATTACAGCTTTTCGGAATCCACCGGCAGTGTGAGAGCCGTTGACGCCTTCCAGAGAAAGCACCATTCCACCTTTTCCGGCGTTGCCGATATCTTCAACAATATGGGTTTCACCATTGACGTAGATCTTCCATCCCGGCCTGATCGGCGATGAAAGCCCGGAGTACAGCGTGGCTGAAAGGTCGCCATAGCGTCCCCATGGCCTGCGAATCTCTCCCACTATGATTCGGCCAGGCGCGGACGGTTCGATTGGTGCGTTTGGAACGTTGGGCGGGCGCTGTCCGCGCTTGCGATTCTGCGGGCGCTTTGGCTTGCGGGGTATTTTTCTGGGTGAAGTCATATGTTCGTTAAAAGAAGAGGGCAGGTTTCAAACCTGCCCCTACCGATCTCAGTCACAACTCTAAACAACCAATCAGCAATAGCTGAACTGGTTGTTTCACTAACTATACGAGGCTAGTCGATCTGAAGAATCACTCTGGTGCGCTCTTTTACAGCTGCGACCCGGAGTAATGAACGAATCGACTCAGCGACGCGGCCACCACGGCCGATTACCTTGCCCTTGTCAACATCATCAACCTTCAGGGTGATGATGGTGCGGTTACCGCGTTGTTCCTCGGTAACTTCAACTGAGTCGGGCTCAGTCGCCAATGTTTTCGCGATGTACTCAACCATTTCTTTCATGGCCGATTTCACCTTACTTAACCTTTTCTAGCAGGCCTGATGATTTCAGTAACTGAGCAACTGACTCGGAAGGGCTTGCGCCGTTTCGGAGCCATTTGAGCGTTTTTTCTTCATCGACAATGATCTCCGGTGGATCCGGAAATGGGTCGTACGTGCCGACCTGGTCGATGAACTTACCGTTTCGAGGTGCTTTTTGATCGGCCACCACTATTCGGTAGAAGGGATGTCCTTTTGCGCCTACTCGTCGAAGGCGGATGCGAACCATTCTTTGCTGTATCTCCTGAATGCACTCTACTCACTCTACATATTGTAAGTATGGTGCAGGATCAAAACTATGTCTATTAGCGCAATTATTTATTGTATTGTCCATGAGTACGACTGGTCAACGAAGGTGGACGTGTCATTTGGCCGGATATGCCGGATTTGCTCAGATAGTGCTCCCGAAAATGGCATTTTCTCAAGGGTTTCTCTAGTTAATCGCATCTCGATTCGGGGATGTGAATTGAGCACTCCGATGATGTGCATCTAAGATGGTTGATAGCAAATCATTGAGGTGGGACAACTTGCAAATTGAAGTGTTGCTATTCGCTGGCCTGAAAGATCGGGCGGGAACGTCGCGACTGACCGTTGAAGTGGCCGATGGTGGAACCGTGGCCGACGCTATTGCCGCTGCCAGTGCGGCGACGGAGGCCACATGGGACGTGCCTACGGCCATTATGTGCGCGGTTAATGAGGAGTATCAGCAGCGCGAGTTCGTGCTGAGTGATGGCGATGAGCTGGCTCTCATACCGCCAGTCAGCGGGGGCATTGGGGCGCAGCAGGACTATGTCGAGGTGACTGGCGAGGTGCTGGACTCTATGGCCGTCGCAGAGCACGTTCGTGCCGATGCCGATGGCGCAATAATCATTTTTGAGGGAGTTACCCGCGATCACAACGACAGTCGTCACGTGGATTATCTTGAGTACGAGGCGTACCAGCCAATGGCGGAGAACAAGATTCTTGAGCTGTTTGGCGAGATGCGAGAGCGCTTTGAGATTGACAAATGCGCCGTGGCACATCGAGTTGGACGCGTCGATATTGGCGAGAAGAGCATGGTTGTCGCCGTGAGTTCAGCGCATCGTCGTCCAGCTTTTGAGGCTGCGTTGTACTTTGTTGATCGACTGAAAGAGGTCGTGCCGATCTGGAAAAAAGAGTACTTCGAGGGTGGCGAAGTGTGGATCAACGACACACCGGGGTAGCAGCAGCGGGCTACTTTAAGCACTGTCGAACGGCGCAGGGACTAATCCTCAGTCAGGCTCAATTTCCGGATCAGGCCGTTGCCGGTATCGGCTACGTAGAGGTCACCGTTGGCATCGAAGACCATGCCGTGCGGACCCTGGAGTACACCCGGAACCAGATCGCCCTGGTAATTGAATTCGAGATCGAAAACTTGAATGCGATTGCCGCGAAATTCTGAGATATAGAACCGGTCTGCATTGTCAAAGGCGATGCTTGTGGGGACATTGAACTCTGCCGGGCCTGCTCCAAACGCACCGAAACCCTTCACAAAATCACCGTCTTGCGTTAGCACTTGTACGCGGTTGTTGCCGCGGTCGACTACCCAGAGATTCCCATCGGGACCGATCTTGATTCCAGTGGGGTTGGTGAGTTCGCCGGCCCCCCGACCTTTACTTGAAAGCGTTCGGAGGCTATTCCCTTCCAGGCCGAACACGTTGATACGACTGTTACCCCAGTCAGTGACGAAAATTTCGCCACCGTCGCTGATCGTAAGGACCATCGCAGACTGGAACTGGCCTTCGCGCGCACCAAACGAGCCTATTGTGGTTATTCAATCGCCGTTGGCGGTGAACTTTTGAACTCGGTCGTTTCCGCTTTCCGCTACGTACACATTTCCTGCGGGGCCAATAAAAATTCCTGTTGGGGACTGGAACATCAGATCCGCTGACCCAGAGGTGCCCCATTCGAGAAGGAGATCCCCATTGGGATTGAATTTTCGTACGCGGTTGCCCTGAAACTCCGTGGTGTAGATAAATCCGTCTGCATCGATGGCCAGTCCGTTGGGGCTGGCGAATGCAAGATTGCGTGTGTCAGTTCCCCACGCTGCCAGTTCACTGGAAGCGATGGCGGTGATTTCTGAGATTGGCGCGGCCGTGGGCGCGGTACCAAGTATCGCCACATTTGGCGTGGATGAAATCGCCGTGGAATCAAGATCACCGCCGCTGCAACCAACTAAGATGGCTGCGAATGTGATCGCCAATAAGTATGGTCGTAACACTTGCACAACTGCTCCTAGAGATTCGCGATTAGTAATGTCCGCCAACGTAATAAGTATTGTTGATCATATGGTCGCAGACCAGCCCTAGTGATTAGAGGTTGAGATGGATTCAATTGAAATCCGACCGGTCACAGAAGCAGATATCGAACCACTTGCGCGTTATCTGACGCATAAGCCGAATGCACACAGCATGCGGAATCGATTCCACGAGGTGCGATGTGGGAAGCGCGAGATGCTGGTCGCGCTTATAGATGACGAACCTGTGGGTACGGTGAGCATGGGCGGCGGCATTGCGAGACTGCATCCGGATGCCCTTTATTTGTTTGCTATGGACGTATCGCCACGATATCGCCGCCGAGGAATTGCAACAACGCTGATCAGCGCCGTCGAGTCGATAGCGCTGGAGCGTGGGCTGAGAGCAGTTTCGCTACAGGTCGCAGTTGATAACCCGAATGCCGCACGCCTCTATCGGACGCTGGGCTACGTTGAACACGGTGGCGAGGTACTTGATGTGTGGACGGAGTACGCCGCTGATGGGACGCCGATCGAAATGCGAGAGACGTGTGAACAGATGAGGAAGATTCTGTGAGGGACATAAAGGTAGATGATGAGATTTTCTTGCGTCCGGTGAACGTGGATGACGAGGAGACGTACTTCAAATGGCTCGAGGCCAATCGGGGTCATTTGGCGAGGTGGCTGCCATTTGCGGCAACCGCTCAGTCCCGAGACGATGTGAAGGCCTGGCTTGAGCAGCGGTCATCCGATGAAGAGACGGCTTCTCGTATTGGCGGGTTAGTTTTCTATCGTGACGAATTGGTAGGAACGGCAAACCTGAAAGGTGTGGGATCTCCTGACAAAGCTGGTGAGTTGGGCTATGCCCTTTCAGAGGGATCGCAAGGCAAAGGGATCATCATCAGGGCTTGCCGGACGATTATAGATATAGCGTTCGCGGAGAAAGAGATACATCGCGTTATGGTCCGTGGATCTCGAGAGAATCATCGAAGCCGGGCGATAGCGGAGCGACTGGGATTCACGTTTGAGGGGTTTCAGCGTGAGGCTGCGTACTTGCAAGCGAATATCAGGATCTGGCTGTCTACTCCATGCTGGCGCAGGAGTGGGAAGACGCCCCGAAACGCAGCTAATCTGGGGTTAGGCATGCGATTGCGCCTATATCTGCATGTTTCGGGCGCGTGCGTGAGGCGGTGGTAGCGGGTAACATCGTATTAATGGCACGGAGGGGTCGCATAGTGGCCTAGTGCGCCCGCCTGCTAAGCGGGTTGGGGGTGTTGAGCCCCCTCGTGGGTTCGAATCCCACTCCCTCCGCCAGATAAACCTAACTAAAAGTTATCGTTAAACAATCGACTCAATCCCGTCTTCGCACTCCCTTTGGGGCAAGAGACGGGATTGTGCAATCTGGATATATGGCTACTTACCACGTCTGGACAGTTGGCTGTCAGATGAACAAAGCAGACTCAGAGCGACTCGCTTCCGGGTTTGAGTTCATGGGGCTGGAGCAGAGCGATGATCTGCTTGAGGCAGACGTTGTTGTGCTCAATACCTGTGTGGTGCGTCAGTCTGCGGAGGACACCGCAACGGGCACGCTGGGCAAGCTGAAGCGTATCAAACAAGAGCACCCGGACCGCATTGTTGGCGTGATGGGTTGCATGGTCGGCCCCAAGACAGACGAACTCTCCCGACGCTTTCCCCAGGTAAATGTCTGGGCGCAGCCACAAAACTTTGAGCCAATTATTTCAACCGTTGGTCTGGCTCTGGGCGTGGATTACGAGGGTTGTCTGGACAATCTGGTACCCGGTGCGCCCACCGTCTCCACATTTGTGCCAATCATCCACGGCTGCGACAAGTTTTGCAGCTTCTGCATCATCCCGTATCGACGCGGTCGGGAGATAAGCCGTACCGTCACCGACGTGATTCACGAAGTTGAGCTACTGGTGGAGCGCGGCGTCAAGGAAGTTACGTTCCTTGGGCAGAACGTCGATTCATATGGTCACGACTTCTCGCCACCGCAGGATCTGGCAGATCTGCTCTACTCGGCCGAACAGATCGATGGACTGGACCGAATTCGATTCCTGACATCGCATCCTAGCGACATGTCCAGCCGCATTATTGAGGCCATCAGAGACCTTCCAAAGGTTTGCGAACTGGTGAACCTGCCGTTCCAGGCGGGTGATGACGATGTTCTTGAGCGCATGCGGCGCGGCTATTCACAGGCGGAATACCTGGAAAAGATCGCGGAGCTGCGGGAGAAAATCCCGGGTGTGGCGCTCACCACGGACCTGATCGTTGGCTTCTCTGGCGAGACCGAAGCGCAGTTTGAGCACTCGCTGGATGTGCTGCGTACGGTCAAGTTCGATAAGGTGCACGCAGCGGCGTACTCCGTGCGGCCGGGGACCATTGCATCACGCCAGTTCCCTGACGATGTATCGATCGATGAGAAGAAGCGACGTTTACGGGTTGTTGAAGCCTTGCAGGATGAGATTCAGACTGAGATAAACGGTCATCTTATTGGGCAGACTGCAGAGATCATGATTGATGGTCATGCACGGGGTTCGCACACTGGTAGAACCAGAACCGATAAACTTGTATTTGTTGAGGACACAGAGCTTGAGCTCGGTCAGTTCCTGCAGGTGGAGATCACAGAGGCATCTCCGTACTCGTTGCGAGGCCGGGTCACAGAGGCTCACATAGTGGAGGCAGCTACGGCATGACCACCAGCGCGCGAGACCCGCGTCCGGTGACAATTCCGATCACCGAGCTAGAGCAGTCAGCATTCTGCCAGACTGATAGCGAACTCCGGACGCGGACTCTTGAAGATGAGTTCAAAACCGGTGTGGAGTGGCAAAAGGTTCCAATCCGGTACCTGAAGCTCAAGCCTGACGAGATATCGGAAGGCATTGCCGAAGTAAAAGCTGAACTTGGCAAAGACCTCACGATCCTTGGGCACCACTATCAGCGTGCAGATGTTGTCCAGTACGCAGACTTCCGCGGCGACTCATTCAAGCTTTCTCAGATGGCCGCTGCCGAGCGTGAAGCGAAGTACGTAGCATTTTGCGGCGTCCACTTCATGGCTGAGACAGCCGATATTCTCACTTCGCCTGAGCAGGAGATAATCCTGCCCAACCTGGCCGCCGGATGCTCAATGGCGGACATGGCCCGCTCCGAAGACGCCGAAGATGCATGGGGCGACCTGATGGGCATTCTGGGCGAGACCGACGAAATTGTTCCTATTACGTATATGAACTCCACCGCCGCAATCAAAGCGCTTTGCGGCCGCAATGGTGGAATCGTCTGCACATCATCAAACGCAGACAAGGCCTTTGACTGGGCCCTCGCTCGTGGCAAGCGAATCCTCTTCCTTCCTGACCAGCACCTTGGACGAAATACTGCTCTCGCAAAGGGTATCAAGGCCGATGAGATGATCATCTGGTCGCCGTTCAAGCCACTTGGCGGAAATTCACCTGAGGCGATTCGTCGCTCAAAAGTGATCCTCTGGGAAGGGCACTGCTCAGTTCACACCCGTTTTACTCCGCAGCAGATTGATGATGCCCGGACGAAGTATCCCGATGTCAACGTAATCGTCCATCCCGAGTGCATCCAGGAGACCGTCGCCGCGGCAGACATCTACGGCTCCACTGAGAAGATAGTTCAGGAAGTCACGAATGCTCCGGCTGGCTCTGTCTGGGCTATTGGAACTGAGATCAACCTGGTCAACAGACTGGCGAAAGAGAACCCGGACAAGACCGTATTCTGTCTGGATCCCATTGTCTGTCCTTGCGCCACGATGTACCGAGTTCATCCCGCGTACCTACTCTGGGTTCTTGAAGGTCTGCGCGGTGGCATTACCATCAACCAGATCAAGGTGCCAGAGGCAACGGCAGACGAGGCTCGCCTCGCACTCGAGCGAATGCTCGATCTTGCCCGATAGCCCGACCGCCTGAGATGGCGATGACGGCGATCCCAGCTCTCGAAGTCCAGCGAGCCGTAATGGTCGCGCTGATGGAAGACCTCGCGCTCGGTGACCCAACGACAACGTCGCTCATTTCTGCTGACCGAGAAGGTCGCGTCACTATGGTGGCGCGTGAGCCAGGCGTAGTTTCAGGTATCGAAGTGGCTGAGGCCGCTTTCCTGGCGCACGATTCCTCGCTATCAACCACGCCGCTGATTTCAGATGGCACTATGGTGGAAGGCCAGACGGCGATGCTCTCCGTGGAGGGCAACTTTCGCTCGATCTTGATGGCTGAGCGCACCGCCGTGAATTTCGCGCAGCGCATGAGTGGTATCGCCACCGTTACCCGCCGCTACGTGGACGCTGTCGCTGACACGAAAGCAACCATCGTCGACACCCGCAAGACCGCACCCGGGCTGCGTTGGTTCGATAAGTACGCAGTGGCGAGTGGGGGAGGGCAGAACCACCGCCATGCGCTTGGTGATGGCGTGCTGATCAAAGACAACCACACAGAAGCGCTCCAGCAAGAGGGCCTGTCGATAGCAGAGATCGTTCGGCGAGCGCGTGCGAACTCCCCGCACACCATCAAGATTGAAGTAGAAGTTCAGAGCATCGATGAGGCGAAGGACGCCATTAACGGAGCGCCGGACATCATGCTTCTGGATAATCTCAGCCCCGCAGATATGCGAAAAATCGTCGAGATGATCGATGGCCGAGCAGTGCTTGAAGCTTCAGGTGGGATCACACTTGAAGCGGTGGCTGAGGTTGCCGCGACAGGTGTGGATTTGATTTCGATTGGCGCACTGACGCACTCTGTTGTGGCGCTGGATATTAGTCTGGATTACTCCGGGTAGCCGGATACGCCATCCGGTCGCGAACGCGCCGGATGGCCGTAGGGGCGGCTGCGATAGCTGCGCCCACACACCACATCCCATGCATACGGGTCGGTCAAAACCACACAGCGATGCAACGGTTGCGGTTGCATCGTGCTCCTGCGACGTCCCGGGGTGCAGCTACCGCAGACACCCCTACGCGTAAGGTCGGTAATTGGGGGAATTTGCGCACCTGACCTTAGCGCGTGCCTCCCTGCGTTATCCTTGGGCCCGAACGCTCAAATTGAATCCGGGTTCAACTGGTGTTCGAATTACTTTTGAGTGAAGTAGCAATAGCGTCACATTCATATCGGCTCCAGGTTCGGCTGTATCGCGGATCAACGCTTCAGGGGAATTATGCAGTTGATCCGACTTCCGTTCAGGTTATCGGTGGGAATTTTCAGCGTCGCTGCAGCGATTGGGCTTATTGCATGTAGTTCCGAGGTAGAAGCTCTCGCCACATCCACTGTCGTCGTAACCGCTGTACCGCAAGCAAATTCTGTTCCCGCCTCAGTCTCTGCTGCCGTCGCTGGTTCAACCGCAACTGTTGAGTCGATCCCTACACTCATACCGATCTCACCAGCTCCTATAGGCGGAGATGGGAAGAATCGAATCGTCTTCGTGAGTCCAGACTCCCAGATATACACGATTCAAGGCGATGGAACGGATCGTGTTCGTATGTCGCCCGACCGTGCACAACTGCCGCAGGATGGGCAGTTTCCCGGGTACACGTGGCCGGGCTGGTCGCCTGATGCCAGCAAGATATTGTTCTCAGCTGCGATGCCTGAATCGCTATCAGTCTCGCCATTTGTTTTGCTCTCCACCAACTCAGATGGAACTTCCGTGGACTTCCCGGAGGTTCTTTACGAGAACGAACCCGGATCAGGCAACGTTGTGGCGGGTGGCCCGCATTACAGCCTGTGGTCCCCGGACAGCGAGAAGGAGGCGTTCATTTCCGGTACTGCCGATGGCCTCACAGTATTTGTGGTGAATACGGTTACGAAAAATGCCGTCAGGGTGGTTCCTGGCGCGCCGGTCTACATGGACTGGTCGTACGACTCAACAGAGTTGGTCGTCCACAACGGGAACCGGCTGCTGACGTACGACGCGCCGTTTGGGCAGGGGCCATCCAGCGCCCTTGATGGCGGGTCAATCCGCTACTTTGCCTCGGACTATGCGCCGGAAGATGATCGTCTTCTGTTCTTGGTGGATACCAGTGATGGTGCCGCACTTCATATGAGTAATCCGTCCAGCGGAGTGCTGGAGCGTGTGACCGACGCTGGCGCGGCGGCATGGTTTAAGTGGTCGCCAGACGGCGGTTCGATCATGCTCTTGCGAGGCTCGCTGGATGTAGCCGGCGAATCTACGATTTCGATCGTTGATCCAGATACAGGTACAGAGGAGTTCATTGCCAGGGGCGACTATCTGATGTCCATGTGGTCACCTGACGGCCAGAAACTGCTCCTCGCCAAACGTAACCGGCACAACACGCTGCTGATGCAATGGTCCATATACGACCGCGATACAAAGCTGATCAGCGATCTTATTGAGTTTGAACCCAGCGGTGAGTTGCGAATGATGCATGTTTTCTTTGATCAATACATCGCATCGCACTCATTCTGGTCGCCTGATTCCGAGTCCATTGTGTTTGCAGGTGATCTGATCGGGCCGTTGAGCGACCTCGATGATGCAGAGCGAGACATTGATACCGTCTGGGTGGTTAATGCCTCAGGCGAGCCCAGGCCGAAGGCAATCGCAGAAGGTTTCATGGCCTTCTGGTCACCAGAGTAGTGAGAGAAACCTCCACACTTAGCGTAGGTTTGAAACTAATTTTGATAGCTATAATCTGAGTCTTTCGCATGCGCGCGTGGGAACCCGTGATGATGTCCCATAGGTATCTGGTCTGAACTGGCAACTGGCCGGGATAATTGAAACCAGAGGAAACCAGTTCCATCAACCTTCTGCCAGATCAATTTCGTTTGAGAGTAGACAGCCCGGCGGCATCGATACTGCCGGCACTGGTTCTGGCCGCAGTTATTGGGGCGATCACGCTCGTCTTGCTGGAAATATCTGACAGTCCAGCCAATGCGTCGGAGTATGTTCCAGCAGACGGTTCTGACTCACGCAACGCCCCGGCGTCCATCCCAGAAGACGCTCTCTTTGTTCCCGGTGAGCTTCTGATCACGTTTGTGACGCCTGATCCAGACGCCCAAATCCCAACAGCGATGCTCGCGAGCGAGGCGCTGCCGGAAGGGATTGCGTTCGAGTCACGGATCGGCCGGAGCGATACCTGGGTGGCGCAGGTAATTGAAGGAAGCGAACTGGAGACCGCGGCCGCGATAGCGACTGATTCGCGCATCAAGTACGCCGAACCAAATTACATCTATCACGCAAGTGAAATCCCCGACGATACGCGATTCGCTGAGCTCTGGGGGATGCACAACACCGGCCAGTCCGGCGGAACGGTAGACGCCGATATTGATGCACCTGAAGCGTGGGATATCAACACGGGAACGTCAACGCTTGTGGTGGCTGTGATCGATACCGGCGTCAACTACCTCCACGAAGACCTTGCCGACAACATGTGGGTGAATCAAGCGGAATTCACTGGAGTCCCAGGCGAGGATGATGATGGCAACGGTCACATCGATGACATTTACGGTATCGATACTGTAGGCACTGGCGATTCCGACCCCATGGACGACAACGATCACGGATCCCATGTTGCCGGGACGGTCGGGGCTGTAGGAAACAACGCATTGGGCGTCTCTGGAGTTGCTCAAAATGTGTCCATCATGGCGGTCAAGTTTCTGAACTCCAGTGGGAGTGGCAACACTGGTGATGCCATTGAGGCGTTTCAGTACGTCATCGACATGAAGCAGAGCGGCGTCAATATCAAAATCACTCAGAACAGCTGGGGTGGCGGGCCATTCAGTCAGGGTTTGTTCGACATCATGAATAAGGCTGGCGCACTTGGAATCTTGCACATGGCTGCGGCTGGTAACAGCGGCACAGACAATGACGTAACTCCACACTATCCATCGTCATTTGAATTGCCTTACGTCGTGGCGGTTGCGGCCTCTGATCACAACGATGCCAGGGCATCTTTCTCGCAGTATGGCTCGCTGTCGGTCGATATCGCTGCACCCGGGACCAACATCCTGAGTACTGAGCTTGGCGACACGTACGGCACTAAAAATGGAACGTCTATGGCAACGCCAATGGTTTCCGGTATCGCCGCGTTAATCGCCAGTGCTCATCCCACCTCAACTGCTGCGCAGATTCGCAGGCTGCTGCTGAATTCGATCGACGCGCTTCCCGCATGGGAAGGCCTAGTCTCGACGGGCGGACGTGCCAACGCATACAACGCGCTGGTAAACGACGGCTCAACGTCAACATTGTTGGTTCTGAGTCCGGATGCGGGCACGGTGTTGTACACGGGAACATCAACCACGTTGGAAGTGGACGTTCTTGCGGGCCCGGATGTTGTGAGTGGTGCTAGCGTGATGGCAAGCTTCTCTTCAGGCGATACGCCGGTTGCGCTCCTGGATGATGGAGTTGGCGTCGACGCAACGTCTAGGGATAGCATCTACTCGGTCGTCTGGACGCCTTCGATTGCGGGCAATGTGGTGGTCTCGGTCGCCGCAGGAAAGCCAGGCGTCAGCACGAGCACACGCACGCTGTCACTCGAGGTTAGGCACTCTGACCCACCCAGAAACATTGTGGCTATCGCCGGAAACGCCCAATCCACAGTGTCATGGGATCCGCCGATGAATCCAGGAATCAGCCCGACGCTCTCCTATCAGGTCATATCAGTGCCCGCAGGAGGCAGCACCACCACCTCGGCATCTGTGACAACCACCGTTGTCACGGGATTGACCAACGGAACCCCGTATGCGTTTGTGGTCAAAGCGATCAACGCACAGGGGACCAGCGCCAGTTCCACCGCTTCCATCACAGTCACGCCAAAGCTCCCTGGTGATATACGTGTCACGTCGACGCCAATTTCACTCATCGCATCGCCTGAAACCATCTTCACGCAGGCCGTCACTGTGTTCAACGACGGCCCAGGCATCCTGACCCTCGACGCCTCAATTTCGGACGCTGCCGTTGGGGGTGATGTAACCGGTGGCCCTGATGCATTTGGATACACCTACCAAGATAGCGACGAACCTGGCGGGCCGGCGTTCAGTTGGATTGACATCATTGACTCTGGTACGCCAATAATCAGCGGTAATGATGCTCGCGTAGCGATCCCTATCGGGTTCGATTTCGAATTCTATGGGATTGAGTACGACACGCTGTGGGTCGCGACTAATGGGATAGCGGGATTCACATCCTTGAATATTGCTGAGTACATCACTCACTCGCTACCAAAGGTGACAACTCCAAATAACTTGATTGCCGCGTTCTGGGACGACCTGTTCGTAACGTCTTCGGATCACCTCGTGTATGAGTTGCGTGGTGACGCGCCAGGAAGAGAGCTGGTGGTTACGTGGGATCAGGTTGAGTCGAACTTTAATAGTTCAGATAGCTACACATTCCAGATGATCCTGAGTGAGACATCGCATTTCATCAAATTCCAATATGACTCGATAGTCGGTGTGAATAGTCGAGCAACGTTGGGGATTGAGAACGATTCTGGCAAGGTTGGGTTGGAGGTCTCGCGCTTGACGGACTATGTGAAGGACGACCTTGCCGTGCTCATCAGTCCACCGGCACTGACGGTTGCCCCCGTTTCCGCCGTTATCCCGGCAGGAAGTAGCACTGATCTGACTATCAGGCTCAACGCGTTTGTCCACCCAACTGGAACATCGTCACCGGTACTTTCGATATCAAGTGATGATCCCGATGAGACGTTGATCGAGATACCGCTGGAGGTGGAAGTTAGCGCCGGCGCGCCTGGGCGGCCGACAGATGTAATCGCCGTGGAAGGTGTTGGGAGTGCAACCGTGAACTGGGTGCCACCGAGCGACGATGGTGGAGCGCCCGTCGTTAGCTACACAGTCACTGCATCGCCTGGTAGTACGTCGACTACCGTGGGTGGGACGACTACGATGGCCACTCTCAGTGGCTTGCCCTCGGGCGGCCGCCACACGCTCACAGTGGTTGCCTTTAACGGCGCTGCCACATCCACCGCATCGGAACAATCAAACCCCGTTGTTCCCTATACAGGTGCCCTGATTGTCAACTCAACAGGGAATGCGCCGGACTTCGACCCGGTAGATGGTGTCTGCAATGTCACGGACGGATCGCCCGTCTGCACCCTGAGAGCAGCGATGGAAGAGTCGAATGCCAGCGCGGGCTATCAAGCAATTCTGTTCGATATAGCGATCTCTGACCCTGGATACATAGCCAGCACCACGTCGTTCAGGATATCTCCAACGGGCACTCTTCCCTTCATTGAAGATGCGGTCCTGATTGATGGCTATTCCCAGTCGGAGGCTACTGGCAACACGGCTCCGTTCGGTTCGGCCCTCAATACGGTTATCAAGATCGAGTTGGATGGCGGTCTGATTGCCGATGGATCGCCAGACGGTCTCGATCTGATAGCGGGGGATTCAACTATTCGCGGAATCGCGATCGGTGGGTTCTCGGGCTCTGGGATTATTGTGAGTTCGGGTGGCAATCATGTTGAAGGAAACTTCCTGGGTGTGGACGTGATGGGCACTACCGGGAATGGGAATGCTGTTGACGGCGTTGCCTTCGGTTCAGGATCGACCAGCACGGTCAACGTAGTTGGAGGAATTCATCCTCGACAAGCCAACTTGATCTCTGGCAATGCTGCAGGAGTCTCAATCACCGGTATCAGCATTCCGGGTGTGAATATCGAGGGAAACCTTATCGGCACTGACATCAACGGATCTGCCGCCATCCCAAACACACGCTCTGGTGTCCTGATCAGCAGTGGAGCGCCCAAAGTGGTCGTAGGTGTCAGGTCCGGTGGAGCAGGGAACGTTATATCCGGAAACGGGATGCATGGAATCGAGATCGTTGGCTCTGATTCTGGGTCTGGAGCAGTGACTATTGCTGGTAACCGAATTGGTACCAGCGCGTCAGGGGTGGCCGCGCTTGCCAACGGTAGATATGGCATTTTCATAGATGACTCTTCCCTGATAACTATCGGCGGTAACACGAGCGCGGAGAGAAACGTAATCTCTGGCAATGGTCGACATGGCGTGGCAATCAGCGGCACAAGTTCCAATTCAAACTCGATCTGGAGCAACACAATAGGCGCGTCTCCAGACGGTGAAACGGCTGTAGCCAACGGCGATGCTGGCGTGATTATTAAAAATGGCGCATCCGACACGAGAATTGGCGGAACGGAGGCGATTGGAAACCTCATCGCTTACAACGGTGGTGATGGAATTAGGATTCTCTCCTCCAGTGCCGCTAGTTCCACTGAAAACGTGATTTCGTACAACTCAATCCATTCAAACGGTGGGCTTGGAATTGATCTTGCGATCGTGGGATACGATCTCGGAACGTGTATCGATTGCCCGGGTGATGGCGTCACGACCAACGCACTGAGTGTGGAGGGGCTGGATGGCGATGGTATCCAGCTTGACGATGACGTCCATGTCTTACGAGATGGCACTATGTCACGGCAATCTCAACTCCAATCCCTTGATTTGGGATCAGATTTCTCTGTTCTAGGGAACAACTCCCAGCCATTCCCTGAGATCACATCGGTGTTGCGCGACACATCAATCACCACCATCTCTGGAACGTTTACTGGGTCGGCTACGTCCACTTATATCCTTGAATATTTCTCCAGTTCCGCCTGTGACCCCTCAGGCTACGGAGAAGGCGAGACGTTCCTGCTGCAAGAACCCATCACAACCGACGGATCAGGGAACGCCGCCTTCAGCGGTGAAGTGCCATCAGTGCTGGCGAGCGATCTGCATGTCACGATGACAGCGACTGATGTGTCCGAGAATACGTCGGAATTCTCAGCTTGCGCCGGTGGTCCGGTCCTCAATATCACAGTTGAGGACGCTGTCGGCGATCCGGTCGCGGGCGCTGCCGTGTTCATCTATGACGCTGATAGCACGAGCGAGTTCCCTCTGATCGAGGGCCGATTCCTCAGTACAGATTCAAACGGTCAGCTTCTCGTGGACTCTCTGAGCATTTCGGCTACTGGCACCGTACTTATCAGCGTCGTGTCGAACACACCCAATCTCGCGTTGCGGGCTACCAGTTCCCTTCCTGCGGTGATCACTATCGATCCATCGTCCACCACTAATGTTGTGTTCACCGCTATCGATGTCGACGGTAACCCGATGCTGGGGGACGCGGTGCGAGTTAGTGCGCGAGATGCGTGGACCGTGCCAGCAGCGGCAACGCTTGGCGGCGGGCTGGCGTCCGTATTGATGACGCCTGGCGAATATCAGATCCAGTTCTGGAGCTCGACGGACCGGTATGTATTCGTATTTCCGGATGTGACGATTCATCCGACGACCACCAGCTTCAGCCTGGACGCCAGAGTAATCGGAACAGGAGATCTTGGCGTCGATTTCACGGGGGACTTTGACGACCTTTATATGTTCCCGGTCCATGAGCGAAGCCTTACCTTCCCGTTCATGAATCCCGCCAATGGCCAGATAGTCAAAGTTTCACCGGGATCGTGGGACGCATTCATTGATCTCCAGAAAACGAGTGGGAGTTTGATCTGGCGCTACTCCGTGAACATCTGGGATGACCTGGCGGTCACGGACGGATCTATTGCTACGACAACAACCGGCGGGACATTCCAGGCAGTGTTGAGTCCAGTCAGTAATTCGTTCGCGCTTGGTGAAAGCCCTCTTCTGAATCTGTCGGTGCAAGATGGCGTCGGTCACGCCATGCGAGGTGTCTTCACGACCGACCTGAGTTTCAACAATGTGACAAATAGGGATGCGCGGCTCACCGTCACATATCCCAACGGCGCCACATTTGTAGACATTACAGGCAACGCAGCATGGGGCTCGACCTATACGGTGACGTTGCCGGATGGCGCAGTCCCGGGGCCATATACGGCGACTCTCACATTCATCTCACATCAGGGCACGACAATCGCCACAACCACGTTCCAGGTTGGGGGATGGGATTTTGGTGATGCTCCCGACCAGCGCTATCGGTCCAGTACCGCGTCAGATGGTGCAAGACACCAACTCATCGATCACATACGCCTTGGTGCCACGAATACGGGCGAACCAGACGCCATAGCGCAGAACGGCGATTCTGACGATGGTCTGGTGAGTTCTGATAGCCACCTGATCGTCTCTGTGGTCAACGATTCATGGTTTTCCACTTCCACCGGTGCCACCACGAATGGCTCCGGCGTGCCGCTTGTGTATCTGAACGTTCTGGTTGACTGGGATGAAGATGGTGACTGGGAGGGATCTCAGGATTGGGCGCTTCAGAATTTGCCGATTGCACTGGCTGCCGGTGGGTCGATTGAGCTGAACACCGGGATACCGTTGCCGCTGCTCAAGTGGATCAGGATCACGGTTTCTGACGCTGTACTTGAAAACTACATCGGCACCGGCCTGATCAACGCCGGCGAGACGGAGGATTACTTCTTCTACCAGACGCCAAGCTCGCACGATCCGTACTTCTCGACCGGCCACGATGCTTCATCTAGCTGGGTTCACGCATCCGGGCTCTCGCGCTATCACGAGCCACTGGTTTCGATAGGCGGACTTCACGATGTGCGGCAGTCGTTAGCGCATGATCCGTTCTACTCGGTTGAACACGATGTCAGTACGTCCTGGATCCATGATGCCACCTACACGAACTATCACGATCCAATCGTGTCGGGCACCGGAATTGATCCCGTTGAGTATCTGGCCCACGACCCGTTCTTCTCAGCGGGGCATGATCCGGCAACAAGCTGGGTTCACGACGTCGGGCCCAGCACATGGCATTCGGCAAGTACCTCTGCTAGCACTGGCCTGTTTCAGCATAATGCGGCGTCTTCGCTTGGCCACGACCCATACCTATCCCAACAGCACGACTCAGGCACATCTTGGATACATGATGGCGCAATCTCCGCATTTCACGAGCCAGCGATCTCCGGCATCGGGACCACAACCGTTACGCTCGCGATAGAGGGATTCGCCACGACGGAATATTTGGGGCACGATGCGTTCTTCTCGGAAGGACATGACTCCGTAACTTCATGGATCCATGACAGTTCACTATCGGCGTACCACGATCCTGCTATCTCATCCGTAGATGTGGACTTCAAGTTCCATGAAGTGTCACTCTCTCTCGGCCACGATAGTTTCCTTTCAAAGCATCACGATGCCCTGACATCGTGGACGCATGATGGCGTGTATTCCAATTATCACGACCCTGTGCCATCGGTGTGGGGCGGACATGATCCGGTGGCGTCAGTCGCACATGATGTGCTCCTATCGACGATCCATGATCCACTTGAGTCAGGCGGAGGGAATCAGCACACCGTTGAGTCACTCCGGCATGAGGCATTTTTCTCTGGTAATCACGACGCGATTGCATCGTGGATCCACGATGGAGCTTTCTCGAACTCCCATGTGCCTATGGATTCAGCGCTCGGCTACCGCGACGCGGAAGAGTCGCTTGTGCATGATCCATATCTATCTGCGCAACATCACCCGGATACGTCCTGGATCCACGATGGCGCGTATTCCACCTGGCACGAACCGCTGCTGTCTACTGCAACAGGAACGCAACTGCATCTCGCGACGGAATCGCTGGGGCACAACGCATTCTTCTCGGTCAATCATGATCCGAATACCAGCTGGAAGCACAACGGAAGCGATTCGTTCTGGCATGTTCCAACGATCTCAGCCGCGACCAGTTCTGCCACCACGTCTCGGCTGACGCTGTTGGAGTCGGCCGTGGCGCACGAGGCATTCTTCTCGAACGGACACGATCCTGAGACGACGTGGTTCCACGATAGTTTCGTGAGCGGTTGGCAGCATCCTCAGGCGGCGCGTGATGGACACGATGCAGTTGTTTCGCTGGGCCATGAGCCTGCGTTATCGCGAGGCCATGACGTGCTTACGTCGTACTCACATGAAGGCAGCATCTCGAACTGGATCGCGCCACAGGCTCCGTAGGGTCTGGAGCTAGTCGGCCTGCTTACGCGGCGTCTTACGGTCGTCGCTGTCCAGCAGAATTGTTACCGGGCCATCGTTGACCAGATCAACGTGCATGTAGGCACCGAAGACGCCAGTGGTCACTTCAACGCCACGATCCTGGAACGCCGCAACCGTGCGGTCGAAAATTGGCTCTGAAACCTCGCCGGGGGCTGCTCCGGTAAAGCTCGGTCGTCGGCCCTTGCGCGTGCTGGCGTAAAGCGTGAACTGACTGACCAATAGTGCCGAGCCATCTACTTCAAGCAGAGACCGGTCGAATCCAGACTCATCGCCTTCCTTTGGGAACAGACGCATGTTGACGGACTTTTCAGCAATGTAGTCGATGTCATCTTGCTCATCGTCATGCGTCACGCCAATCAGGATCATCAAACCCAGTTTCGTTGAGCCGGTGATCTGGTCGTCTACCGTGACACTTGAGCGCGTTACACGCTGAATAACGGCGCGCATTTCAATCAACCAGCCTGTTGGGCATTCGTCTAGTGGCTATGAGTGGAGCCGCCGTGGGTGTGAGACTTGGCGTCAGAAGAGTCTGATGATGAGTCTGACGAACTTGAAGAGCTGTCTGATGACGAACTGGAGTCAGAACTGGACTTGCTATCAGACTTTGAATCGTCGGATGAAGATGACGATGATCCGGATGAGCGTGAGCCTGAAGACGCGTTGTCTTTGCGATACCAGCCACTGCCCTTGAAGTGAATCGCGGGCACGGAGATTCTTCGCTGAGAAGTCGAGCCACACGTCGGACATTCCGCGTCTGGCGCATCGTGAAAGTCCTGAATAGTCTCAAATTCATGCCCGTTGTCATCGCAACGATACTCATAGGTTGGCAACTATAGTCTCCGGAGAGGAGCGCCAGGTTGGAATTGGCACTCGAAGGTTTGATTTGCTAGCAGCTAAACAAAGCTAGCAAGCCAGTGGTGGCATGTCAATTTAGAAGTGGCTCACACTTTGAGGAACATGAACCCCAATATTGATCTGAAGCGCCTCAAATATTCGATGGCGAACAACCCCAAAACGACTCATGAAGGCATAGAATCCCTCTAATGACGACTTTAGTGGACGCTATTCAGATACGCTTCCGGAACCCCTCGCTCAGACTCGCATTTGCCGTGATGTTCGGATTCCTTGTTATCAGCGGTGCGATTCTTGGTCCGACGGTAATTAAGGGTGGCGTGCAGAATTTCCAGGAGCTCAAGCGGGTGCAGTCTCGTGATTACGCGGGGCCGATTGAGACATGGATTCGACCGTGGATCGTCCTCAACGCCAATATAATGATCGATGCACGGGGTGCGAAGGACTGGCGGGTCAAAGACTTCAAATTTGGGCCGTGCTCCCAGAATAACCTGAGGCAACTTCCCACCCGTGACCTGCGCGACGTAATCGAACAGAGTTGTGAGGACCTGTCGCGAATCCAGAACGCGCACGGCGGTGAGTGCTTCACGGTTTCTGAGTGCAACATTACCGATGAGACTAAGGACGAGATTCGTCTTGTGATCGCTAACCTGGATGAAGTGTTCAGCGGCCTGGGTTTGGTTATTCCTTATGAGGTTGATGAGCAGGGGATTCCATAGAGTCCGCTCATCGCGCCTGAAGAGGCTCGTCCCACATCTGTCATTCTGAGGTCTTCCAAAGAATTTCAGTTATGAATGAGGGCGTGCGCGTGGTAGACGCTGGTGCGTGCTTGATACAGAGATTGTTCGTGGAACCTCAGAATGACAGATGTGGGATCGTGGCCTCGCGACAGGGCTGATCTGTTGATGAATTCGCAGCGCTCCAGATCCTTCGATTACGGCGTAAAGCCACCTTCGCTCAGGAAAACATGGCTGGAGTGGTGGCCGAGTCAGCGGACTAGCCGTTCGTGGCGGTGCTCAGGCCCGTGTTCCAAGTGTCCGACAACTCATCGAGCGCGACGTCGACATGCCCGTTGATGCTGAGGCGGGTGCCGTCCACTGTGCCAATCTTGAGCAACGGAACATCTTGCGCAATCTTCTGCAGCGCGGCTTCCTGACCGGCTGACACGCTCACCACAATCCGAGACTGCTGCTCGCCGAATAGCACTGTGTCCCAGCGTCCGGTGAATGTGGAGTCGATGGTCGCTCCGACTTCGCCAATGATGCAGGATTCGGCTATGGCGATGGCCAGTCCGCCGTCTGAGCAGTCGTGTGCTGACTGGATGATCCCGGCTTCAACGGCATCGATACAGGCGTTCTGTACGGCCACTTCAAGCTTGAGATCAATCACTGGTTCGCCTTCGACTTTGCCGTGTATCTGTGTCAGATACTCACTGCCACTAAGCGATGACTCTGGCGCATCGAGGGCATCGACTCCAAGGACGTAGATGATGTCGCCAGCACTCTTGAAGCCTGCTGTGGCGTGGACTGATACATCAGCGAGTTTGCCCAGCGTGCCGATGACGGGCGTTGGAAGGATCGCCGAGCCGGTGCCCTCGTTGTAGAGGCTCACGTTTCCGCTGACTACGGGGATGCCGAACGCGTTGCATGCGGCTTTGATGCCTTTGACGGCTTCTGTGAGCTGGTACTGAATGTCAGGCTTGTCGGGGTTACCGAAGTTTAGGCAGTCGGTCGCTGCTAGCGGCCTTGCGCCCACCGCCGCCATGTTGCGGCACGCCTCCGCGACGGCGATTGCGCCGCCCGCGAACGGGGAGAGATACGTGAGCCGACCATTACCGTCTGTTGAAAGCGCGATGCCAGCTTTAGTTCCTCGCAGGCGCATCACGGCCGCGTCACCACCCGGTGATACCACCGTGTTCGTCTGCACCTGATGGTCGTACTGCTGGAACACCGGACGTCGGGACGCGATGTTGGCGCTGCCGAGCAACTGCAACAGAACGTCGGAAGGTGACTTGTCGGGGAGCGGCAGCGCAGACAGGTCTGCGTTGTTCAAGTCGGAGAGCCACGCCGGCTTTGGTGACGAGAACGTATACTCTGGCGGGTCTGTGAGAGTCCTGACGGACGTTGATGAGATGAGTTCGCTGCCATCGTAGATATCGACCGTGTCGCCAGTCACGAACTCGCCCACAGGCACAGCCCAGAGATCCCACTTGTCGAAGATCTCGGTGACCTGAGCTTCGCCACCCGGGGAGACCATCAGCAGCATCCGCTCCTGCGACTCCGACAGCATGACTTCGTATGGATTCATGCCTTCTTCTCGGCGTGGCACTTTCGCAACATCAAGGTTCAGGCCCAGTTCGCCTCGCTCAGCGCATTCGATTGCCGCGCTTGTCAGGCCAGCCGCTCCGCAATCCTGGAGTCCAACTACCGAGTCGAGTTTGATGGCCTCGAGGCACGCCTCGATGAGGACTTTTTCCAGGAACGGGTTGCCTACCTGCACGGCCGAGCGCAGTTCCGCTTGATCTTCGAACGTACGAGACGCAAGGCCTGATGCGCCGTGGATGCCGTCACGGCCCGTGTCAGCGCCCACCAGCATCAAGATATCGCCTGAATTGCGCGGCGACGCACTCATGATTCGACCGTCTTCGATCAGACCGACGCAGAGTGCATTAACCAGAGGGTTTTCGGAGTATGACTCGTCGAAAACCACTTCGCCGCCAACGTTTGGGATGCCGATGCAGTTGCCGTACGCGGAAATGCCGCCCACGACGCCGTTAAACAGATAGCGGTTGCGCTGCGTAGTCGGCGGGCCAAACCGCAGCGAGTTCAGAAGTGCGATTGGCCGAGCACCCATCGCGAATATGTCACGGACGATGCCACCGACGCCGGTAGCAGCGCCCTCATGGGGTTCAATCGCGGACGGGTGATTGTGGGATTCAATCTTGAACGCAATCGCCAACCCATCGCCAATGTCGATTACGCCTGCGTTTTCGGAGCCGGGCGCGACCAGCAGGTTTGGACTGTCGGCTGGAAGCGTTCGCAGCAGCGGCTTTGAGTGCTTGTAGCCGCAGTGCTCGCTCCACAGCGCGCCGAAGAGGCCAAGCTCCAAACCGTTTGGCTCACGGCCAAGGCGATCGACTATTACTTCGTATTCGGCCCTTGAGAGGGCGATCTCATCCAGTGTTTCCTGAGTTACGGGCAATTGGTCTCGTTGGTTTGGCTGGGGGTGGCTGGCGAATGTTCAAATCTCAGAATAGGCCAGTGGAGGGCAATTGGAAACGGTACAACGTGGAATACCCGTTGAATGCGGCTGCAATCCCACCTCCGGGATACTTCTAAATGCCTTCCCAGGCCCGCTCGTATGTGGCGATGATTCTGTCGGTAAGCGCATCGAATTCGGCGTCCACCACTTGCCGTGTAGGGTCAGCATCGAACCATTCGATCACTTCTTGGGCACCGCGCTCGTAAGGGGTGGTGCAGATGAATTCGGGCGAAAGTCGTTTGATTTTGGTGTTGTCGAAAATCATGCTGTTCGCCTTGTCGCCCAGCAGCCCGGCTCCCCATGCTGGATGTATGGCGTTGATCAGGTCTGAAGGAATATGCACTATCTGAGGCGGTGGTGCACCTGCCGCACGTGCGACGATCTCATGGATCTGGTTCCACGTGAGCAGTTCGTCTGACGTGATCTGGAACGCCTCGCCGATTGCTCGGTTGTTACCCAGCAATCCGACAAACCCTTTGGCGAAGTCGGTGTGGTGCGTCAGAACCCAGAGTGATGCGCCATCGCCATGCACGATGACTTTCTTGTCCTTGCGCATTCGATCCACCACGTTCCAGGCGCCCTGGAATGGCAGCATAGTCCGGTCATACGTGTGCGATGGACGCACAATCGTCATCGGGAACTTCTCTTCGCGATAGGCCCGCATCAGCCGGTCCTCGCTGGCGATCTTGTCGATGGAATACTGCCAGTACGGGTTGTCCAGCGGCGTTGACTCTGTCACAGGCAGGTTGACCGGAGGCGACTGATAGGCAGGCCGAACTGATGAATACGTACTGATCAGTGCGATCGCGGAAGATCTCGATGTCGGCTTCTATGTGCTCAGCGGTAAACGCGATCCAGTTCACCACAGCATCGAATTCGTGATCGCCCAGCGCGGCCAGCGTAGATTCCTTGTCTCGGATATCGCCGTTGAGCACCGTCACGCCTTCTGGTACGGGCCGGTTTGTCTCGCCGCGATTCAGGAGGAACATCTCGTATCCGCGTTCAACCGCCAGAGGCGTGCAGGCTGAGCTGATCTTGCCGGTATCGCCAATAAACAAGACTTTCACGGGGTTTCCTCTTTTTGTCTGAGACTGACTGATGGCGCCTCGGGGAACTCAGAGCTGGAGCAGTATGGCCCGGCGCGCTCGCACACTCGATAGAATAGTCAGGTTGTGATGTCCGCTTCTTCAGTCCTGAAGGCCGGACGGGATCGCGGGGAAGTGGCGAAATGGCAGACGCGCATGCCTTAGGAGCATGTGTCCAAAAGACGTGTGGGTTCGAATCCCACCTTCCCCACCACCCCATCTGCCATGGAGGCACATAGAGCAGCCAGCCCCAACCACCGCGCGGGCACCATTTGCCATGGAGGCACATAGAGCAGCCGGTCCCAACCACCATGCGGGCATCATCTGCCATGGGGGCAGCTCCGGGCCGGGGCGATCAGACTCTGCTATTCGTCGTAGAAGCACAGGGACGTGTTCTGGAGACGCTCTCTGTGGAGGGGCGTCAACTTTATGACCTGAGGGGGCAAATCGGGAGTGTTGGTATTACCTTGAAGTCAGAACGTCGTAGCGGCCTGAAGTGATGTCGGGGTCAGACCGGTAGGTGTAGTGGATACCTGGTTGAAGCTTCTCCATGTACAGAAGCTCCTCGTGATCGCCGTAGCGGATAGACAGCACGTACTTGGCATTATCGGGCAGGCTGAATCGAGTGATGCCGTCTCTGTTGGTTCGCGAACGCTCCAGGCCGGAGATTATGCTCGTAGGTGCGATTCCTACTTCGGCGTTGGCGACGGGCTGGCCTTCAATATCAAGCACCTGCAAGCTGCCTGAATGTCGCTTCGGCAAGAACTTGTTGATTGCCGACATGATCCGTCCTGAGTTGGTCGCCAACTGACCTTCCGTCATGAGGTCCATGACTCCTTGCTCGAAGTCACCCGCCTGCTTCGGAATCATCCACTCAGGACCGTATTTCAGTAACAGATACTCTTCGGGCGGGTTCGGCACGAAGAACTTCTCGCCAAGGAAGTCGATCTCTTTCAACTCTTCATGGAGCGCGACGGGAATCTTGACCACTGGCCACTGATAGATGACATCGCCAAATACCCGATAGCAGGTCCAGTCCATCTGCGTTCCGGACTTCTGCATGCTAATGCTGATGTTCAGCTTGTTGTGGACTACCGTGGCGGTGAAGCCGTTCTCTCTGAATACGTCCACCGTCTGAGTGACTTTTTCTTCGGTCAGTCCGTGAAGACCAAGAACTGACCCCACATCAAGATCGTCATCCCACGGGATGAACGCGCCGTCTCGAACCGCGCCAAGGCACGTGCCATGCCGGAGGAAATAGGACACGCCCACTTCGGCCATGATTCTGTTTGTGTCTTTTAATACTGACTCAGCAGTGGACATATCCATTGCTGTAAAAACTTTTGCTTGCATTTGTTCGTCTCTGGATTACACGCGGAAGGGGGGTGGTCGAGAATATTGCATCGCTCAACATATTCTTGGGGGGATCGCGGGATAGGTTCGCTCTCAACAATACAGCGTGATAGCGCGAGTGCGCTATTCATCGTGACAGGGTACGTGAAGTCGACGAAGTGCTTTAGTGAGATACGGCGCGAAAAGGGGCAGGTTTGAAACCTGCCCCAATCGAATTATCTAGATGCGTTCGCTCGGCGACTAGCCCAGCTTTGCGGCGGCCGCTTTTACGTCGTCGTACGGTGGCTGGTTGCCCTGTGAGTCTTCTGTGGCCCAGGCGTACTGGACTGTGCCGTCGCCATCGATGACGAAGACGGAACGTGTTGCGGCGTCGTAGCCGGGCATTCCGCCGAAGTCAGGCCACACTACGTCGTAGGCCTTGATGGCGCTGCGGCTGTAGTCGCTGAGGATCGGAAACGGCAGATTGTGCTTGGTGGCGAACTCTGCATTGGAGAAGCGGGCGTCTACTGACACTCCGATCACGTCTGCGTTGGCGTTCTCTAGCTCGCTGATGGAATCTCGGAACTCACACATCTCGGTGTCACAGACTCCAGAGAATGCGGCCGGGAAGAACGCAAGGATTACGTTGCGACCTTTGTGCTGGCTGAGCGTGTGTGCTTCGCCACCAGTGTCCAGTAGTGAAAAATCGGGCGCTGATGCGCCAACGGCGATGGCCATGTCAGTTACTCCTCTGAGCGGATAAATTTATGTTGCGCGTGAGAACCGTGATTATGTCACGGCTCGCCTTGTGAATCGAGGTGCGACGCTAGTCGTCGATAGAAACTGCGATTTTGATCACGCCGTCGGTACGGTCTGCGTAGAGTTGGTACGCCTCAGGCGTCTGACTCCATCCCATGTTGTGCGTCTTCAGCACGCCGGGGTCAATCCAGCCGCGTTCTTTCAGCGCAACAATTTCGCGAATCTCTTTGACCGGCTGGTTTGTGGTGGCGATGACCGTGGGGTTGATCGTCACCTCTTTGGTCATCCAATCACGGTGTCGGAAGGTCTGCTGATCGGGGACCAGGCTGAAGCCAATGATCTGGCCCTTCTGCTTGGCCATCCGAATGCACGTTTCAAGGCCGGCAGAGTTCCCGCTGGCGTCAACGACAACATCCACGCCTTCGCCCTTGGTGATCTCATCAAGCGCTTCGAATATATCTTCGTTGCCCGGATTGATTGTGTGCGTAGCGCCTAGTTCTGACGATTTCTGACAGCGCGCTTCTATGAGGTCCAATCCAATGATTTGTGAAGCACCCTGTCGCTCAGCGATCATGGTGAATGAGAGGCCAATGCCGCCTTGACCCAGGACTGCAATCCGCTTGCCGGCAGGATTGCCCCAGTGCTTGGCTGAGTAGAGCACGGTGCCGGAGTGCTGGCACATCACCCACTCATCAGCCGGTCCCCACTCTGGAATCTTGATGAGCCGGTCTGGCGTCTGCACCAGGTACTCAGCCATCCCAGCGACCTCACGAGGGATCACGATTGCTCGTTGGCCCTCTGCGTACTCGTCGTTGCGACTTTCTACGACTACGCCAACAACCTCATGGTTGGGTGCGCCGGGTGCGGTGGGGTATTCCTCTTCAGGGAGATCAGGACCCCACTCCAGAATGATGTCACTCCCGCAGACTGACATCTCTTCAACTTTGATCTTGACTTCGCCGTCTTCGATCGAGGGCTCAGGAATGTCTATCTGTTCAAGGGTTTTTGGCGCGGTTAGCTGAAATGCTTTCATTTTGAATTCAAGGCTCCGGACTATTTATTAGCTTGGCATATTCATGGCCACCTTGATCACTCCGTCGGAGTGGTCGGTGTACATGTCGTATGCCTTCTGTGCGTCATCAAACGTGAGGCTGTGGGACTTGAGCAGACCCGGATCCATCCAGCCACGCTCTTTCAGCGCAACCATCTGTCGAATCTCGTCTGTTGGACGGTCAGTACCTGCGATCTGGGTTGGGATAATCGAAACGGCCTTGCGCATCCAGTCACCGTGGACGAATGACGCACGCTTGCCCTCTGAGCCGGTGAGGCTGAAGCCAAGAATTGTGCCGTGTCGTTTGACTGCGTGAATGCATGTCTCAAGACCAGTTGGGTCGCCAGTTGCGTCGACTACAACGTCTACGCCTTCGCCGCCGGTGATCTCGTCCAACGCCTCAATCAGGTTGTCTTTGTCCGGGTTGACCGTGTCGGTCGCTCCAAGTTCCTGGGCCTTCTTGAGTCGGTAGTCCAGGAGGTCGATACCGATCACCTGCTGCGCGCCCTGCTTCTCAGCAATCATGGTGAATGAGAGGCCGATACCACCCTGCCCCAGGACTGCGATGCGCTTGCCGGCCGGGTTACCCCAGTGCTTGGCGGAGAAGAGAACCGTGCCGGAGTGCTGACACATCATCCACTCATCCATTGGTCCCCAGTCAGGAACTGGAATGATCCTGTCTGGTGACTGAGTGATGTACTCCACCATTCCACCCATACCGGGTGTTGGCAGAACGATACAGCGCTGACCCTCGTGTACCTCGTCGGTCTTTGACTCAACGATTGTGCCTACTATTTCGTGGCAAGGCATGCCCGGCGCGAGTGGGTAGTTCTCCTCCGGCATATGTGCGTCAAATGAGCCGTGAATATCGCTGCCACATGGTGAGACGGCTTCGACCTTGATCTTGGCCTGTCCGTCTGCCGGAACCGGTTCCGCGACGTCGATCATTTCAAGTGTGCGGTGGGCGGCGAGCTGTACTGCCTTCATGGATGTGTAGGTCCTCAGGACTAAAAGAAGGATTTGGTTCAACAGCGTCCAACTTTACTTTAGTCCGGGCGCGGCGGAAAGGTGTACGACGTGAATCACTTAAAGTACAGCGAATAAACGTGCGGATTCGCCACTTGAAACCTCATCAGAATATACTCGCGCAGCCAAATGTCGACGGACAGGACACAAATATGAGAATCACACAGATCGAGACCATCAGGATCGACGCCCAACCACAGATCATCTGGGTGCAGATCCATACTGACACCGGACTAAAAGGCCTCGGTGAGACCTGGTATGCGCCGCAGGTTGTTGAGTCGGCCATCCATGATTGGTTCGGGCCGCTACTTATCGGTCGCGAGGCTGGAGCAATAGAACGCCACTGGGAGGCGATGTTCCGCCTGTCTGATCATGCGGGATACGGCGGCGCTGAGATGAGGGCTATCTCCGCAATCGATATGGCGCTGTGGGATCTAAAGGGACAGTCCGTCGATCTTCCGATCTATGAGCTGCTTGGTGGCGCTGTGCGCAAAAAAATTCGCGCGTACGCGAACGATCTTCCATATGAGGGCGCAGGCGAGAAGGCGAAGTACTATCTCGATCAGGGGTTCACCGCCATGAAGGGCGGCCCAACCATCGCGCTGGCTCAAGCTACAGATGGCCAGTCGCTTTCGCCAAAAGAGCTGGACATGGCACTCAAGCCAATCCGCGATATTCGTGATGCCGTGGGTATGGACATGCAGATTGCGAACGATGGCCACGGTAAGTGGACGCTGCCAGTGGCGATTCGCATCGCGCAGGCGATGGAGCCGTACGAGATCATGTGGCAGGAAGATCTGATGCCGCTGCTCAACCCTGACGCACTAGCCCGGCTACAAGCCGCAACCAAGACGCCGATATGCATCTCGGAGCGACTTCTCACTCGATGGCAACTGCGCCACTTCATCGAGAACGGGTCTGCCCGAATCGTGATGCCGGATTTGATCTGGACGGGCGGTATTTCCGAGACGCACAAGATTGCCGTTCTGGCGTCAGCACATCAGGTGCCAATCGCTCCCCACGACGCCACCGGCCCCGTGAATATCTTCGCGTGTGCGCAAATCCTTATGAACGCACCCAACGGGATGATCATGGAGCACGTCCCACCTATGTACAAAGGCTGGTACAACGACGTGGTCGACCTCAACGTGGACATCCACGATGGCTACTTGCACGCACCGGAACGGCCGGGCATCGGCACCAGCCTGAAGGCCGGTATCCGTGATCGAACGGACGCCCGCGTGCGTGTCAGCGATACGCCGGGCACTAGCGTTGTGGACCATTACGGCCCTTACGCCGCCAGAACCGCTGAAGCACAGGCAGCGGTGGACGAGATGGAGATTGAGCGAGGGCCTCAGTAGCGCTCCTTCAGCGTTGATTCCGGATTATTTGGGCCAGGTCACAAAGTAGGCGATTACGAAATTTGGGCCTGGGTGATCAAAGTACAGCGCGTTCGTACCGACTAAAAGTACGACCGCTACGACTCACGCCCGGGATTTGCCACGCCACAGTCTCAACCTGCTCGGTCGAATTGGTCTTCGTTGAAGTCCATCGACTGTTCACGTATTCGACAGCTGCCAGACACTATCCCTAAATTACGCCCTTAATTAGAAAAACTGCCTGAAGCAAAATACGTGCACGTGGATAGTTTTTGAGGCGAATGTCTGTGGGGTTTCGTGGGGATAACGAAAAGAGTATGCTACTGACGAAATAACACAATACCTAAGAATCAAACCGTAGATTGAGTGTATGTCG
>CAUZJA010000008.1:0-31404 GCA_963579925.1 Dehalococcoidia bacterium
ATCACTGATAGTGAATCTAAGCACGGCTCACATCACCAGCAACGTAAGCGCGGACATCATCGACGCGATTGGCAACACTCCGCTGGTTGATATATCTGGCGTAAGTCCAAACCCAGAAGTGAAGATTTACGCCAAGCTTGAGGGCGCCAACCCATCGGGCAGCGTGAAAGACCGGGTCGCGCGCCAGATGATCCTTGCCGCTGAGCGGGATGGCCTGCTGAAGCCCGGCGTCACGATTGTTGAGCCAACAAGCGGCAACACTGGCATCGCATTGGCGATGATCTGCCGGGTGCGCGGCTACAATTTGAGAGCTGTGATGCCGGAGTCGGTCAGTTCGGAGCGGGTGCAACTACTGAAGGCGTTTGGCGCTGAGGTAGTGTTTTCCGATGGTACAAAGGGCACTAACGAGTCCATTCTTGTCGCCAAGAAGATCGCCGAAGAGAATCCAGAAATCGTGCTGCTGTATCAGTACGGCAACGAAGCGAATCCCGGCGCTCACTACGAGACGACTGGCCCGGAGATAGTGCGTGATCTGCCTAACATCGATGCGTTTGTGGCGGGACTCGGTACGGGTGGCACGCTGATGGGCGTTGGCCGCGCATTGCGAGAGCACAACCCTGATATCAAAACCGTAGCCGTGGCGCCCCACCCCGATGAGGTAGTTCAAGGACTCCGCAGCATTGAGCACGGGTTTATTCCACCAATTTTGAAGCTTGAAGAGCTAGACGCCAGACTGATGATTGAGTCTGACGAGGCGCTCTTCTGGACCCGAGAGTTACTGTCGCAGACCGGCGTGTTTGCAGGTTTTTCCTCCGGGGCAGTGGTTGCAGGCGCTCGCACGTGGGCTAAGCGGATGGACTCCGGGAAGATCGTGTGTCTGCTTGCGGACGGCGGCTGGAAGTACATGTCCACGGGTCTTTTCGACCGCGATTACGAGGACATGAAGAAAGACGTAGAAGGCAAGATCTGGTGGTAACCGCAGTAAACCTGGTACTGGATTTGCCAATCTCCTGATGTCGCGGTATGGGCTAACCTGTTAATCGGGAGTCTGCTGTGAATTGTCTCGTAGAAAACCATTCCTCTAAGCTTGAATCGTTGTGCAAGCAGTACAACGTAGTTCGCCTTGATCTTTTTGGCTCCGCAGCTAATGAAAATAGTTTGGCCGCAGACAGCGATTTGGACTTCTTGGTGGAGTTCGGGGCATTCACAACCGGTGGATACGCCGATGCCTATTTTGGGCTGCTGGAATCGCTGGAACGTCTGTTCAGTCGGCCGATAGACCTTGTCGTGGCATCAGCCATCAAGAACCCCTACTTCCTCGAAAGTGTCGAGAGCACAAAATCCATTGTGTCTGCGGCTTGAGGCTAAAAAGTACCTGTTCGATATCGATCGTGCAGCGGGGCTCATAGAGCAGTTCACTGACGGCGAAACGTTCGTCAACTATGAGTTCGACGACATGATGCGGTCGGCGGTCGAGCGGCAGTTTGAGGTGATCGGTGAGGCAATTTCAGAGTTAGCCCGTATCGAGCCTGAGATCGCAGCATCGATAAGTGAGCATCGCCGAATCATTGCGTTCCGAAACATCCTGATCCATGGATACGCGGATGTAGATAGTCGGCTAGTTTGGGATGTGATCCAGACTCGGCTCAGTCAACTACGAACTGATGTAACCGGGCTCATTGAGTCGGAATAGACGTCAGGCCTGTCGATTCCCCGTTCTCCCATTCGTCGTGTAGACGAACACGTTAGATAATGCCGCGCAGTCGCGGACTTAGATTTGGGACCAACAGTTGCAGTACGTATTACTCATTTACCGGGACGAGAAGGTCGATCAGCAGCGCGATGAGGCTGAAATGCAGGAGTTGATGCAGTCCTACTTCGCCTTCACTGAGGAGATCACGCAGTCCGGCCATATCAGCAGCGGGATCGCGCTACAGGATACGGACACCGCCACCACCGTCGCCGTGCGAGATGGCGAAACAGTGGCCAGCGACGGGCCGTTTGCAGAGACCAAGGAGCAGTTGGGTGGTCTCTACGTGATCAATGCAGACAACCTTGATGACGCTATAAAGATAGCGGCGAAGATTCCGCACGCTTCGAATGGCGCGATTGAGGTGCGACCGGTAATCGAAATGCCAGAGATGCCCCAGTCATAAATCCGGGGTGTCGATTTCGAGAAAGCTCGTTCGTCGTATTGGTGAAGGGGTCGAAAACGGCACTCCTCGCCACATATCTCAGTAAGGAAAATGAACTGATATGACTATTCTCATAAACCGATTCGACGCAGTACCCGGCAAAGAGACGGAACTCCTAGCGACGGCGAAGGGTTGGAAGGACATGATCCTTGCAAACCCTGACTGCTCCGGCTTTGACATGTACACAGACCAGGATTCACCGACATCCGTGGTGTTAATTGAGGAGTGGTCCTCCCGTGACGCCCATCAGGCGTTCATTGCCAGCATTTCGGAAGAGATGATGGCGGAGTCCATGAAGCTGATGACGGGTATGCCCGATGGGACGTATTTGGATCAGGCGTAGCGGATAGGCACGTTCAATGGTTGATGGTAGGGGCAGGTGTTAAACCTGCCCCTACGAGTTTAATTCGCGCTCTTGGTGGATGCCGGAATATCACCCTTCGATCGGCTCCGGAAGGCATTCCTCACGAGACTGGTGTCCGACTTACAGGTTCGCTAGCTTTGCGAAGCTAATGGCTGCTTTCGCGGTGTCATCTTCTGTTGATTGGTCAATGGATAGGACGAGATAGTCGAGACCGACGTCCTGGTATTGATCGAGGTCATCTCGTATCTGCTGAGGATTACCACTGAGAGGTTTGCGTTGGCCGGCTTCATCCAACATTTCTCGCCCCAGGAGGAGAGTTGATCGGAGGGTTATTGCTACTTCCGACGCTGGTCGGTCTTCCGCTTCGCACAGTGCCTCAATGGCTTTTCTGGTGCTGGCGACTTCGGACGGAGTTTGCCCGATTCCGTGCCAGGCATCGCCGTGGCGTGCTGCTCGTCGCATTGCTGCTTTTGAGTTGCCGCCTATCCATATGGGTGGGTACGGCGTCTGCAACGGCCGAGGGAAGAATGTCATGCCCGCGGTGCTTGTGATCGAGCCGTCGTACTCCTCCCCCTTGCAAAGGGCTTTGAAGGCGCGGATGTGTTCATCGGTCACGCGTCCTCGCTCATCGAAATCTGCGTTCATGGTGGCGAATTCTTCTGGCATCCAACCGGTTCCAAACCCGGCGATGAGTCGGCCACCAGAGAGGACGTCCAAAGTAGTGAGCATTTTGGCGTTGAGTACGGGATGCCTGAACGGCAGGACAAGTACGCTCATCCCAACCTTGACGCGTGTTGTGGCGCCTGCGATGTAGCTGAGCGTGGTTACAGCTTCCAGAACGTTTTGCGCTGAGGGATCCGCTTTGCCGGGGCCGAACTGGTCCGAGTATCTGGCGGCCAGATCCTTTGGGTAAACGGTTCGATCGCTGATCCACACGGAGTCGAATCCAGCGTCTTCTGCGGTTTGGGCCATTCGTCGGACGTAGTCTGCTTGCGACTGGGGAGTGGTGGCGGGTGTGACGGATGTTGTTGCGGCGATTCCATATTTCATGCGCAAAGGATGCCACATTTACGGCGATGATGGCGCGGCGACCGGACGCAGACGGCTCTGCGGTATGTCAGCGTCAGGCTAGACTTGCGGAATGGGTGAGGCATCAGCGGCAAGTACAACGCCGATTGAGCAGACTTTCCGAGAAGAGTCGGGCAAGATTGTTGCGAATCTGATTCGGGTGTTTGGCGATTTTGATCTTGCTGAGGACTCGGTGCAGGAGGCGTTTGAGGTTGCTCTTGAGAAGTGGCCGGTGGATGGCTATCCGGACAATCCCGCGGCTTGGATCACTACTACGGCACGCAGACGGGCGATCGACAAACTACGCCGTCGCAAGGTCTACGACGAGAAGTCGGCCGTCATGGAGGCATTTCAAGGCGAAGCATCGGTTCCAACTATGCCGGACGATGATGGTGAGGCTCTCTACGATGACCGGTTGCGGCTGATTTTCACTTGCTGCCACCCTGCTCTGGCGCGGGAGGCTCAGGTTGCGCTGACGTTGAAGACGCTGAGTGGGTTGACGACTCCGGAGGTGGCGAGCGCGTTCCTGGTGCCGGAGCCGACTATGGCGCAGCGGATTGTGCGGGCCAAACGCAAGATCAAGCAGGCGGCGATTCCCTACCGGGTTCCACCGGATGAGGAGCTGCCGCCGCGACTCTCGTCGGTGCTTGCGGTGCTGTATCTGGTGTTCAACGAGGGTTACGGTGCCTCGGCTGGTGACTCGCTGATTCGGCAGGAGTTGTGCGAGGAGGCGATTCGGCTGACTCGTGTGTTGGCGTCGCTGATGTCGGATCAGCCAGAGGTGAAGGGTCTTCTGGCGCTGATGCTGTTGCAGGATTCCCGGCGTGAGGCTCGTACCGATGCTTCGGGCGATATTGTGCTGCTTGAGGCACAGGATCGATCTGCGTGGAATCGCGAGCAGATTGCGGCGGGGCAGGTGCTGGTTCAGGAGGCGCTGACCGCAGGTGCAGTTAGTCAGTACCAGTTCCAGGCGGCGATTGCGGCGGTGCACAGCGAAGCTGCTGCTGCTGAAGAGACGGACTGGCCGCAGATTGCGGCGCTGTATAGAGGGCTTGAACGGCTGGTGCCTAGCCCGGTGGTACGACTGAACATGGCTGTGGCGCACGCGATGGCGGATGGGCCAGATGCAGGACTGAAGCTAATGGACGAGCTTGGTCTGGGGGAACAACTGGCGGAGTACCCACCTGTATCACGCTGCCAGGGCTGATCTGTTCCGGCGGCTACAGCAGCCATTAGCTGCGATTGAGGCGTATGAGGCGGCGTTGGAGTTGGTTACGAACGCGCCGGAGAGGCGCTATTTGCTGGGCCGGCTCGAGGAGATGCGAGGGCTGGCGTAGTACGGGCTTCCAGCCCGCGCGAGTTGCTCCGATGAGTGCGCCGCTTCCGAAATCCGCGTGACAGATCGCATAGACAGAGATGCTGCTGCTACGCAGGGTTTTGTGGCGATCGTGTTCTTCCAATATGATTGGCTGATGCCAGACATTCACACACTTCATCTCGTTCGACACGGCCAGACCGTTGGCGCCAGCAAGGCTTACGTTGGGGACCCACCTTTGACTCCGCTTGGGGAGCGGCAGGCGGAGTTTGCATCAGAAGAGCTGATTGCCCGGGGAGTGACTTCGATCATGAGTAGTCCGCTGTTCCGGGCGCAGCAGACGGCGCTCCCTCTGGTTGGCGCGATTGGGTCGTCTGCCAGGGTGGTGCCGGGATTGCGTGAGATCGATCTGGGCGACTATCCCGGTGATGAGGCGGCAGGGCGCGACCGGCCGAGAGTCGATTTCGGCGAATGGGGTGGCGATCACGGTGCTGATTTCAGTCGCAATGCGATAGGTGGATTCGAGCATGTGCTGGCCGAGATACGAGGCGATCAGCACACGGATATTGCCGTTATTGCTCACGGTGGGACCATCAACGTAATCCTCGACCATGTGGCTGGAATTCCCTGGGATGGGTACATGCGCCATCTGCTGTTTAACTGCGGCATCTCAACGCTGGAAGTGACTGCCGACTCCGTGTCGATTGTTACGGCGAATGTGGTCAAGCATCTGCCGGAAGATGTGATTACGAATTAGCGCGCTTTGGTAGCGTGGCCTGCGATAACCGGGGGCCTCTGTAAATCGATCCAATCTGCCGTCAGTTCTCGGTAATCACATCAATCCCGACTAGCAGTGCTTCCGCGTCGATCCCACCATCGCGTATCCACTCGGCCCGGCTCTCCCGCAATTCGGTCTCTAATACTTCGTCCTCCTAGGATTCCAGCAACTCTCGGATCGCGGAGATGACAATATCCTTTGGTGCACACCCGTCCTTAATTGCAGCGGCTTTCAATGCGGCGAAAACCTCTTCGTCGTCGACTGTTATTGTCATTCGTACTGGCATGTGGACACCTTCATAACTTGCGGCAGCGCGTCTACATTACGCCGTACTGCCAGCCGACCATCGCCACTGTGCCTTTTGCGTGCTACATTCGGGAGTAGAGGCTGCGGTATGGAGCACACGATATTTCATGTTGATCTGGATGCGTTTTTTGTTGCGGTGGAGCGCGTCCTTGATCCAAGCCTGATTGGCAAACCTGTTGTGGTTGGCGGGTCTGGCAATCGGGGTGTTGTCGCGTGCGCCTCGTACGAGGCTCGTAAGTTTGGTGTGCATTCTGCGATGCCGGGTGTGATCGCCAAGCGACTGTGCCCACAGGCGATATTTGTCAGCGGCAAACATGATGTGTACGGCAAGTACTCGAAGCAGTTCATGTCGATACTGCGTGAGCACTCCCCTATCGTTCAGCCTGTGAGCGTGGATGAGGCGTACATCGACATGACTGGTACGCATGCCATCTTTGGGCCGCCTGTGGACGCGGCTGAGCGGATTCGCTCCATGGTCAATGCTGAGTTGCAGATCACGGCGTCCATCGGCATTGGTGCCAACAAGTTGATCGCCAAGGTTGCGTCAGATGTTGCGAAGCCAGACGGCGTAAAGCTGGTTCCGGAGGATCAGTCTGCGGCGTTCCTCGCGCCGTTGAAGGTGCGTGATCTTCCCGGGTTGGGGCCCAAAGCCGAAGAGGCGTTGACGTTACTTGGGATCACGACCATCGGGCAGCTGGCATCGCATCCCGTTGGGCCGTTGCGGCGCGCACTGGGACCGAATCATGCTGGTTCGCTGCAGTTGCGTGCACGTGGATTCGGCTCGATCGATCTGGAATCAAAAGCCAAATCACACACGATTAGCGCGGAGTCTACGTTTAGTGATGACACCGAGGACATGGAGTTCCTTACGGGCAAGATTCGCGATCTATCGGAACGTGTTGGAGCGCGACTGCGCAAAAGCGAGAAGTATGCGCGCACGGTGACGCTGAAGTTGCGGTATCACGATTTCGAGACGATCTCGCGACAGATGACGATCACTGCGGGGGATGGCGATATCGCGATCTATGAAGCGTCGAAGGAATTACTGGAAACGGCGTTGCGAAACCGCAAGGCACGGGTTCGGCTTCTGGGTGTCGGCATTGGCAATATCACAGAGCGAATTGGGCAGTTGTCATTGCTCGATCAGAGTGGGGTGCCGAGCGGGGAGTTGGACTCTACTCTAAGTTCAACGGTTGATTCGATTAGGGACCGATTTGGTGCATCCGCGATTAGCAGGGGCAAATCGGGGGGTTAGAGGGCTGCAAAAGCGTCCACACCGTTTGCTATACTCAAATTAGCAATGGCGATTCGTCCAGTGGTAGGACGACGGCCTCTGGAGCCGTAAACCTAGGTTCGAATCCTAGATCGCCAGCCATAAAATTGGCCCCATCGTCTAGCGGCCCAGGACACCGCCCTCTCAAGGCGGAGATCGGGGGTTCGAATCCCCCTGGGGCTACCAATTTTATTCTTGATTGCCGCTGCGCTCACCCTCTTCATACCTTGGGCGAGCCGCGTAGCATCGGCGGTGCGCGAAACGGACAGCCTGTGGCGAATCGCTAGCTACGTAAACGGAAAACGCGGGCTACCAGGATAGGTTCCGCTGCCGTTCATTGCGAGGTTGCCGCCGTCCATCGGTAGCGTGACGCCGGTGACGAATGATGAGGCGTCTGAGGCCAGGAATACTGCTACGCCTCTAATCTCTTCAGGGGAGCCAAGTCTGCCCATGGGCGATGCGCCTACGAACGTGTCCCCGTATTCCGGTGTGTCTTCGATGAGTTTTTCGATGGCGGGCGTTGCGAGCTGAGGGATCAGGATTGAATTGACCCGCACGCCACGGGATGCCCACTCTGTGCTCAATTCTTTAGTCAGTGCGACCACACCAGCCATGGCGATTCCGAATGCGGTATGGGCGCGCCCGAATGCGTTGATGCCCCCAACCGAGCCGATATTTATGATGCTCCCTTTGCCTTGCCGCAGCATCCGTTTGCCGGCTTCTTGGCAGGCGACGAACCGGCCGAACACCACGCCTTCGAAGCTCTCCTTGAGCGTATCGGCGTCCATATCTTCGGGTCGGCCGATGGTGGACTCACCGCTAGTGGTGGCAAGAATATCTATGGTGCCCCACTCACTATCCAGCCTTGCGAACGTCGATCTGATATCGGTGGCGTCTGAGATATCGCACTCGATAGACATTGCACGCCGTCCTATGCTTCGAATCTCGTCAGCGAGGGCTTCCGCTATTTCGACGTTTTGATCTGCGAGGACAACCTCAGCACCGGCATCGGCCATCCCGCGGGCCACTTGAGCGCCGAGATCAGCCGCGCCACCCATGATTACGGCTGAGCGGCCTGACAGGTCAAATAGCGGGTTGGTCATTCAGTTTCTCCGAGTTTGGTTCATCGTCTGAGATACCTGGGTAGTCGCGATGCGTAGGGCGGATAATTCTGGCCGACGAGAACCGCAAGTTCAACTAGCAGAGCCCGGCTGAATTCCATTTGAGATCGATTTGAGGCACACCTCTCTCGCCTGACTCCAGTTAGAATCCCGCCAGCAAAGTCAGCCACACTAGTCGGGAGCAAGCGGAATCAATATGAAGGTCACACGGCTATATACAGGCGATGACGGCCAGTCGCACTTTCAAGACATCGAAATTGATCTCAACCCTTCCGGTGTGGGACTGCTGTCAGAGATATACCCGGCGACTGGTGTGATCTTCCGAGAGACCGCGGCTGACTACGATCTGGACTTTCACAACGCCCCGAGGAAGCAGTACGTGGTCTGCCTTGATGCGTCTGTGAAGGTGACGATTGGCGATGGGTCCAGCCGAATATTTGGGCCTGGTGATATCTTCCTCGCGGAGGATGTGACCGGTCAGGGTCACATTAGCCAGGCGGTGAATGGGCAGGTGCGGCACAGTTTGTTCATTCCGATTGAAGAGGAATAACTGGTGAGCGAAGTAAGCGGTAAATCTGACCGATTAGCGGGCAAGGTCGCCATCGTGACCGGTGCTGGGAGCCGCTCTGAAGGTGTTGGCAACGGCAAGGCTACGGCGGTGCTGTTTGCCCGGGCTGGTGCCAGCGTGCTTCTGGTGGACAACGCTATCGAGCATGCTGAGGAGACGCGGTCGATCATCGAAGCTGAGGGCGGCATCGCATCGTCGTTTGAGGCTGATGTCACGTCTGAAGAGCAGTGCAAGGCGGTCGTTGATGCGGCTGTTGAGCGGTACGGGAAGGTGGACGTTCTCGACAACAACGTAGGCATCAGCCTGCGTGAGAAGGTCACCGACATCAGCATGGACACGTGGGATCACATCATGGCCACGAACTTGAAGAGCGTGGCGTTGATGTCACGATTCGCCATACCAAGGATGGCTGAGAACGGTGGCGGCTCCATTATCAATATATCCAGCGTTGCCGGGATTGTTTCGGTAGCTGACTCTGCGTATACGGCGTCAAAGGCAGGCGTGATTGGATTGACCCGCGCCATGGCGGCTGACCACGGCCGGGAGGGGATTCGCGTCAATGCGATCGCACCAGGGTTGGTCTACACGCCGATGGTTGAGGGCCGGTTGGACGATGATCATCGGGCACGACGCAAGAATGCGTCGGCACTGGGGACAGAGGGGACGGCGTGGGACGTTGGCTGGGCGGCGCTGTTCTTCGCCAGCGACGAATCACGCTGGGTCAGCGGGACGGTGCTGCCGGTTGACGCCGGGCTGACCATTGCCGCTCGACACGCATATCCGGAGTGGGGCTTCTAGTCCTGGATTAGGGAGAACAGAATGAAGATCACGAGAGTCTATACAGGCGACGACGGCGAGTCGCATTTCGAAGACGTCGAGTTGGACGTGCACGCTGATAAGACGCATATGCTCACCGATGCCGTTCCAACGTCCGAGATCATCTTCCGCACGACGCCAGCAGATGCGTTCGCTGACTTCCACAACCCGGCCAGACGCCAGTACACGATCAACCTTGAGGGGACGATTGAACTGGAGTCAGGCACGGGCCAGAAGTGCGTGCTTGGGCCGGGTACGGTGATGCTGGTGGAGGACCTCACCGGCCGCGGCCACATTAGCCGCGGCATTGCTGGTGAGGTGCGCCGAAGTATCGTCGTGGGGCTGGATTAGCGCTCGACTCTAATAGTGAATCGCCGGTCCTACTCCGCCGCCTGCTGCAATGACATCGCCGGTGATCGCACCTGATCGGGGTGATGCGAGGAACGTGGCTACGTAGGCGATTTCGGTGGCGTCGATTAGGCGTCCGACATTGTTGTTGCCAAGTGCGGCCAGCACGTCTTCTTCGGACATTCCGGTGGCCTTCATGCGGTCGGCAATCATGCCGGGTGTGCGCTCTGTGCGTGTCATACCGGGGTGAATGACGTTCACGGTGATGCCGTCTCCGCCGAGCTCTGACGCAAGGTTTTTGGCCATTGCCACCACAGCAACGTTCCGGATGCTGCCGACGGTTGAACCAACCTGGCGAGCCATCATGCCACTGATGTTGATGATACGGCCCCAGCCGGACTCACGCATGATTGGCGCAACGGCCTGCGCACACATGATGTAGCCCAGCACTTTGACATGGAGGTCAGCGTCGAACGACTCCTGCGTGATGTTCTCGAGCGTAGGCGCAGGGCCACCGCCGACCACGGCCGCGTTGTTCACGAGGATGTCTATGCCACCCAGCTGATCGTTTGCGGCGCTGACGCCGTCTGTAATCGACTGGCCATCATTTGTGTCTATCGTGACCGGAATGATCTTGCCACCGGTTTCAGCAGCCAGCTCTTTCGCAGTTTCCATGAGGGCGTCCAGGCCCCGAGCAGCAATCGCGACCTCTACGCATTCAAGCGCAAGTTCGCGGGCGATGGCCTTGCCAATGCCGCGGCTCCCACCGGTGACGAGGGCTTTTTTGCCGGTTAGTTCAAGATCCATGGAGTTGCTCCAGTTCACACTAATGTTTCGACGTATGCGTTGTTCGGCGCGAAGATAGGCGCCACGGTACACCACTTACATTCACTTACCCTAAGGACTTGACCTCGTGGCACTCAAACCGGTGATGCTCGTACGGCCCCCTATTGAGATTCTTCTTGACGATGGCTTCTGGGATGAGCTCGAAGAAGCGGGTATTGATGAGGTTGGTATCCAGTGGCTCGCTCTGTTGGATGCAAAAGGCGACAAGCCGAATCGATATCCTCAGCCGGAAGACACTCACCCTCGCGGATTGGCCGCCGTCGGTGGCACTCCTGTCGATTCGACGCCGGTTCCTGCTTACGCGCCCAACCTTGATCTTTACGATGGCCTTCACTTTCAGCCGCAAGAGCTGCCTGAACACATGGTTGCGCAATCCACAAAGCTGAAGTTGGCGATTGAGAACGCCACAAAACGTGGCTTCACAGTCTGGACGATGGACGATAAGGGCTACTTCTTGAGTGGTGGCTTTGGCGATGGAACTCGAAAAGTCGCCGTGACTTGTGTGAACGATCCCGACCTTGTTGGCTACGGCATACAGAGGGCGAGAGATACTGCGGCAAACTTTCCTAGCATTCATGGGATTGTTCTGGATGGCCCTGATTTCAAGTGGGAGATCAAGCCGGGTCATCGCGATGATTTGTTCCTGGAAGAGTGTGGATGTCGTCACTGCCAGCGTGTAGTGGAGAGCCTGGGTTTTGGGTATGAGCGCGTGCTAAAAGGCCGCGATGCCTTCAAGGCTAAGCTGCAGGAGCTTTCAAACGAGGCGGTTGAGGACTTCCTCGCCAACCGCTCAGGTCTGTTCGGATCGATGGAGTGGTGGTTGCAGAACCCGGTGATGGCTGACTGGATGCGGTACAAAGCTGCCGTGGTTGAACAGCACGTGAAGGCGCTTACTGATGGCATTCATGAGTACCTGCCGGAGATGAAAGTCGCGACTTCGTCTCGTATGCCGTCACTGGCTCCGTTGACTGGTCATAACCTCCGGCGCAAGGCCGCGTATAACGATTACGAAATGCCAAAGCTCTACTGGTGGTCGGGCGGTGTTGCAGGCTGGCGCGGCACGGCTATGAACTGGATCGACACGCTGGTTGAATGGAACCCCGGACTGAGTCGAGAGAATGCTACTGCGTGGTTCAGTGCGGCTTTGGATATTCCGATTCCGGCTGACTATCAGATGGCGGATATGGCAAACGAGGCCCCGGATTCATTCTTCACGGAGACGGTGGCTGACCAGATTCGCAAGATGATTGCCGGCTCTGGCGGCGTGGAGCGATTCATGCCGTGGGTAGGCCTTGAGCATTTTGGCAGCAACTGGCTTACGCCGTCAGAACTGCACCGGCTACTCGGGCAGTTGGAAGCTGCGGGCGCTGAACGGTATTCATACTTCGTCTACAACGAGATCAAGCCTGAGATCTGGGATGTGATCACAGAGTTCTCCAGAAAATGATGGGCGAAGGCTCGCATGGCCGGCCCGGTGGTGGTGGCGGGCGCAGGCGTGGCGAAGAAGAGCGGCCCCCGATTCGTCCTGGCACTCTGCGGCGTGCGTTGGGCCTTTTTAAGCCATATCGACCGCAACTTGCGGTTGTGGCGGTTCTTGTTCTGGTTATCTCCGCGCTGGGGGTAGCAACGCCCCTTCTGATTCGCGAAATCATTGACGACGCGATTCCCAACGACAATCGCTCGCTATTGATTTGGCTCGTCTTCTGGATGGTCGCGGCCACTGTGGCCTCCGGCCTGTTCAACATGATCGAAGTCTGGCTCAACGTTGGCGTTGGCGTCCGGGTGCTGCGGGACATTCGCGAAGCCGTTTTCGGCCACTTGCAGAAGCAGCCATTGCGGTTCTTCACGGCAACGCGCACTGGCGATGTTCAGTCCCGGTTGGCGAGCGATATTTCGGCAACGCAGTCGGTTGTGACTGATACGATTGCAGCGATGATCTCCAACTCCGCCACGGTGATCTCTTCCATCGTGGCGATGCTGATCATCTCGTGGGAGCTATCGATTGCGGCGTTGATACTGGTGCCGTTTTTCGTCGCGCTGACGGTTTACGTTGGGCGGGTTCGTCGTCGGCTCACACGCCAGACGCAGGCTGCGATGGCCGATCTGACCGCTATCACGGGTGAAACGCTATCGGTTAGCGGCGTGTTGCTGGCGAAGACGTTTGGTCGCCAGAAGGATCACAAAGAGCAGTTCGACGCTATTAACCAGGAGTTGATGGTTCTGACGCGTCAACGTGTGCTTACGGGTCGTGCGTTCTTCGTGACGGTGCAGACATTTTTCTCAATTGCGCCAGCGGCGGTCTGGTACCTGGGTGGTGTCCTGGTTAGCGGCGAGTCATCATCGGTATCTGTGGGTGACATTGTGGCGTTCACCGTGCTGCAGGCAAGGTTGCTTTTCCCCCTCGCTGCGATGCTAAACAGGTCTGTAGAGATATCGGGTTCTCTGGCGCTGTTCGATCGCGTATTCGAGTACCTTGATCTTGATCCTGAGATTACTGATCCTCCTGATCCCGTTCCTGTTGATCCCAAAACATCACGGGGGCGAGTGAACTTTGAGGCGGTTGGGTTCAAGTACCGGGCTGATGATGCGCCTGACGCGTTTGCGTTACACGATGTTTCGTTTGAGGCCGAGCCGGGGCAGCTTACGGCAATCGTTGGGCCGAGCGGCTCCGGAAAGACTACGGTTGGCTACCTGCTCTCGCGCCTTTACGACGTTGATGATGGGCGCGTTGCTATCGATAGTCTGGATGTTCGAGATATGTCGCTGGAGGGCTTGAACAGCCTGATTGGAGTGGTGACGCAGGATCCGTTCCTGTTCCATACCAGCGTGAAGGAGAACATCAAATACGGTAGACCAAACGCTTCAGACGAGGAGATGTTTGAGGCGGCGAAGGCCGCGCAAATTCATGATCGGATCATGAATCTTGAGGAGGGCTACGACACCACTGTGGGCGAGCGTGGCTATCGGATGTCAGGTGGTGAGCGTCAGCGGATTGCGATTGCGAGGGTGACGCTGGCCGATCCAAGGATCCTACTGCTGGACGAGGCGACTAGCTCACTGGATACGCTGTCTGAGCGCTTGATCCAGAGTGCGCTATCGGGTGCGATGCTTGGTCGGACGACGATTGCGATTGCACACAGGCTGTCGACGATCATGGCGGCGGAACGAATTCTTGTATTAAACGACGGCCGGATTGTTGAATCCGGCCGTCATCATGATTTGCTTGCGCAATCCGGGCTGTACCGGCGGCTCTACGAGGAACAGTTCCTGGCAGTGCCGCCGTCGCCCGACATTGGAACGGACGCCGCGGGTTAGCCGCGGCGTCGACGTCCCTTATGCGGTTCGGGGGTTGTCCGATCCGAGGTTGCGCTCGTGGGGTGCAATCTCACCAAACTGGTGCTTGCGTGACCACTCGTCCTCGTCGTGCTCCGCCTTCATGAAGCGGATGAATTCATCGGCGCGCAGTGCTGGGAACGTGTGGGTCTCCAGTGTGCCGCGGGCGCTCAAGTCCATTGAAAGTCGTGTCATGTTCCAGTTGTCTGGAACATCAAGAATCGTAGCGAAGTCGTACTCGCCGAGGAGAGCGTACTGGGCGACGATTTTGAAGCCCTTTTTCTCTACTTCGGTGTTTACTTCGTTGATTCGTTCTGGATGTGACTTCACCCGGCCCCGACCTTTGTCGGTGAGGTTTGACAGCATCAGATATAGGCCCATTTCGGAATACCTCTAACTCGTTCAGTAACGTAATTCGTAATAGCTATATTCAAAACTACGCCTCAGTTGGTGAATCCGCACTTACTTAGCAAACTTTGTTTTCCGATGTAGACTCGTGCCGTTCATCAGGACGCTCAATTTTTGTCAGGAGACCACGTTGAAGATCACAGATATCACGGTTGACCCACTCAAGATCGGACGAGCCCTTGTGCGAGTGCACACGGACGAAGGTATCGTTGGAATCGCCGAGGCGGGCCGCAACCCCAGCGTCTTTAAGGCGCATCTGGACGCTACGGTGAAGCCGCTGATGATTGGGCAGGACCCGCTACAGATTGAGCGTCACTGGGAGCGGCTATCACTGGGAGTGGGCGATGCGACGGTGCGGCATCCATCGCAGGTCGTCGGCATCATCGATATTGCGCTGTGGGACATTCTTGGCAAAGCTGCTGGCCTCCCGGTTTACACGCTCATGGGTGGTGCGACCCGCAAGAAGATAAAGATGTACTGGTCCCAGGGCAGCGGCTGGAAGAAGCAGCCTGAAGATATGCGCCGGGACGTTGAGACGGGGCTGAATATGGGCTTCAAGGCGTTCAAGATTCGCATGGACTGGAAGGACTATCGGCAGGATAGCGACCCGGCGAAAGACTTCGCTATGTTCAAGCTATGTCGCGAGTTCTTGCCAGACGAGTTGCCGATCGGCTTTGACGCCAACAACGGCTACTCAGTCAGCACCGCGATCATGCAAGGTGTAAAGATGCAGGAGTTGGGGCTGGCGCACTTTGAGGAGCCGCTGCCGCAGTACGACTACCCTGGCTATCGACAGGTGGTGGACGCGCTGGATGTGCCGATTTCGACTGGCGAACTTGAGATCTCCCGATGGCACATGCGTGATCTGATGCTGCTAGGCAATCCAGACATCATCCAGCCAGACGTGCTGAACGTTGGTGGGCCGTCAGAGATGAAGCGCGTCTACGAGATGTGCCTGGTCCACAACAAACCAATCATGCCGCATAGCCCCAGCGCCGGCATCAACTCGATGGCCAGCCTACACGCCTACGCAACGGTGAAGAACGCCACGCGGCCGCACGAGTTCTCACTGGAGTTCTCGCCGACGTTTGACGAGTTGGGCCAACTATTCGTTGAGCCGCCAATCCCCGTCAACGGCCACATGGAGCTGAACGACAAGCCCGGTTACGGTCTGGAAATCAATGAGAAGGAACTGCCGGGGTTGATAGATAACATTTAAAGCCCCTGTAGGTCTCTAATATCGGACGCGGTGGGTAGGGGGCTACTCTCCGGCCTTTATGAAGTCCGCTATTCGTTCGCCAATGACCATTGCCGTGATGTTGGTGTTGGCGCGGATACAGTCGGGCATGATTGAGGCGTCGGCTACGCGGAGGTTGTCGACGCCATAGACGTTTCCGAACTGGTCGACTACTGCCATATCGTCGGACGCGGGGCCCATCTTGGCGGTGCCTGAGACGTGGTGGCTGGTGCGGACGTTGCGTAGCAGGAACTGATCGAGGGCCTCATCGGACTGGAGATCAGCGTCAGTTGGTTCGACGCGGTGTTCTATGTACTTGATGTAGGGATCGCTTTGGGCTAGCTCCACACACATACGGACGGCATCACGGAAGCGTCGCCGGTCCTCTTCTTCTGTGAGGTAGTTGTAGTCCAGAAATGGCTGCTCATAAGGGTCTGTTGAGTTCAGCGTGATCTCCCCCGCGCCTTTTGCCAGGTAGATGGCGATGATCATCCCGACGCCCATTGGTTTGTCGTCTGAGAGGAGGTAGATGCCTGATTCCGTGGCGTACGAGAACGGGTGGATGAGCATGTCGTTGCGCAGTGGCGAGCCTTCTGCGGTGTATCGCAGTGTGAGTTGGATACGAGGGTCCAGCGGGTCTTGCTCGAAATCATCGAAAGTCTTCCACGTCATTTGCATCTGCGGATGATCGCGGAGGTTCTTTCCGACGCCGGGTGCGTCTTTGATCACAGCAATGCCTTTGTCGCGCAGGTGGTCGGCGGGGCCGATGCCGGAGAGCATGAGCAACTGAGGCGAGTTGATGGCGCCAGCGGACAGAATGATCTCATCGCCGTTGAGCGTAAATATCTCGCCGCCAGATTCAACTTCAACGCCAACTGCCCGGCCATCTTCGATCACCACTCTGTGAGTGTGGACGTTTGCCTTGATGGTCAGATTGAGGCGATGGCGAGCAGGGTTGATGTAGCCGAGCGCGGTGCTCCAGCGGATGCCGTCGGGGTTGTTGAAAGGTGTCGGGCCAACACCGGTTGAGTCTGGGTGATTCTGGTCTGGGCTGTCCGCGAATCCGGCGTCCAGACATGCCTGATAGAAGGCTTCCTGATCTGCGGACATCTCGGATCGCTTCCACCGACGGGCAATGATTGGGCCGTCGTCGCCGTGGAAATCGTCAGAGAAGTCGCGGTCGGTTTCGATCATACGATGAAACGGCAAGAGTTCCTGCGAGCTCCAGCGGTCGTTGCCGCGCTCAGCCCAGTCGTCGAAGTCCTCAGGAAGCCCGCGGAGGAAGATCTGCGCGTTCACGGCGCTGGAGCCGCCGACTACTTTGCCGCGCGGGATCAGAATTTCTTCGCCTTCGTCTGTGCCGCGAGCGGTGTAGTTCCAGCTGTGTTCGCTGTTGGGGCCAAACGCACTTGCCCAGATGTTGCGGTCATAGCCGTAGCCGTACTTGATTGGTTCAGGCATCGTGTCGAAGTCTGGGTAGTCCGGCCCTGCCTCAATTAGCAGCACCGAGTGGGATGGATCCTCGCTCAATCGTGCCGCGAGAATTGATCCCGCTGAACCCGCTCCAACGATGATGGTGTTGTACTGCATGCCGTCCCTGACACTAACTGTTCTGGTTTGGGCGGATTGTAGGCCTATCTGCTGCGGTTGCAGAGACGGTTCTGTCAGAACTCAGGGCACTGGCAGAATAGCATCCTCTGAAACGATTGGAGGAGTCGCCCATGTCTTGCCCGCATTGCCGATCTGTATCCACAAGGAAAAGAAGATACCGAACCGCCCTCGGATACAAGATCTTATACTGTAGCCAGTGCAAACATCGATTCAATGACCGAACCGGAACGCCGTTCAACGATCTCCAGTTTCCGACAGACATCGTTCTCCTCGCCGTACTCTGGAGACTTCGCTACAAGCTCGGTTTCAGGGATGTCGCTGAGCTTCTTCTCCAACGCGGATTCGAGGTAAGTCACGAGACCGTCCGAATGTGGGAGTTCCGATTTGCTCCACTGGTAAGCGAGAACCTTCGTGCCAGGCGACGAGGATTAGCGGGCCGCTCCTAGTATCTGGACGAAACGTATGTGAAAGTCAACGGACGATGGTGCTACCTGTACCGGGCCATAGATCGAGACGGCAACTTGCTTGACTCGATGCTAAGTCAAAAACGAGACAAGTACGCGGCTCGGCGATTCTTGCGGCGTCTAGTAGGCGGTGCGAATAAGCGGCCACTGCGCATGACCACTGACAAGCATCCTGCGTATACAAAGGCCATTCGTTGGATCATTGGGCGGAAGGTACTGCACCGACACAGTCAGTATCTGAACAACCGAATTGAGCAGAATCACAGGCACATCAAGCAGCGCTACTATCCGATGCTTGGTTTCGGAAAGTTTGAATCAGCGAGTCGGTTCTGCAACGCGTTCGACGAGTTACGCAACTACCTCAGGATTCAGAGATCGGAAGACCGACCTATTACCACATCAGAGAGGTGAAAGATCTTCAGGACGAAATGGTCGACGCTAATGGTCGAACTGTCGGCTTAAATCCGAAGACGATCCCTAATTCAACTTCGACCACAATCAATCCGTGCCCTGAGTTATGACAGAACAGTCGGTGCCGCTAAAACGCTAACTCGGGAAAGCTCGTATTTCCAACGAATCTCTCCCCAATTCCGCACACCCATGTCTCACCAACCCATTGTGGTTGGCTCAAAATGTATGCGCATATATAGCGGGTTATCCGGTAGCGCATGGTTAGCGCATTAGATTGACGGGCTATAATCCTCGGACCACTCAATGAGGCCCCCAAAGGGGGCTGTTTTTTGTGGCCGTTCGACTGGCGTCGCTGGGATCTCCCTCACCTCAATCCTCTCCCGAGGGGAGAGGAAGAAGAGTGGGCGGTAGGGATCATTGTTTGGCACCCACCCCTCTTCCCTCTCCCGTGGAGGGAGAGGGAAGAGGGGTGGCGCGGTTCAATCTGAGTTTTAGTACTGGAGTCTGTGGGCGCACCTTAGAGGTGCTGCTTTTTCGCATCTAATTTGTTTACACACCTTCACAATCACTCGCACTACAGCCTTCTTGATGGGCAGAGCCATATCGACAGGATGGTTAACCGCGCTGTGGAGCTGGGGCAGACCGCGATTGCGCTTACGGATCATGGGAATCTGTATGGGGCGATTGAGCTTTACACAGAGGCGCAGTCGGCTGGAATTAAGCCGATTATTGGCGTCGAGGGATACGTTGCGCCGGGCAGTCACACCGAGCATGACCCGAATAATCGATCCCCCTACCACCTGACGCTGCTGGCCCGAACTAACGCAGGCTATCGGAACCTGCTGAAGCTTGTATCGAAGTCGCATATCGACGGCTTTTACTATCGTCCGCGCATGGATCGCGAGTTGCTGGAAGAGCACTCGGAAGGGCTGATCGTGATGTCGGGCTGCCCGTCTGGCGAGATGGCTCGGATGATCAAGGATGGGCGGATGGATGACGCCCGCGAGGTGGCGTCCTGGTACAAGCGGGTGTTTGGCGAGCACTACTATTTTGAGTTGATGAGCCACGATGGCGTGCCGGATCTGCCGGAGATCAATGCGGCGCTGATTGAGCTGGCACCCGAGATGGATATCCCGCTGGTGGCGACGAATGATAGCCACTACACGTACCGCGAGGATCAGCCGCTGCAGGATGTGCTGCTGTGCATCCAGACGAACTCGACTATCGACGACCCGAAGCGGATGAAGTTCGATGGTGATTCGTTCTATCTGAAGACTGAAGAGGAGATGGCGGCGCTGTGGCCGGACAACCCGGAGGCGATTGCCAACACGCAGCGCATTGCGGACTCTGTTGACGTTGAGCTTGAGTTTGGGGCGAGCAGGCTGCCGAAGTACGAGACGCCCAACGGCGAATCATCGATTGATTACCTGACGGCACTCTGCGAAGCGGGTCTGGTGGAGCGGTATCCGGATATTACGCTGGAGATCAGGGAGCGCCTGGCATACGAGCTGGACGTGATTGACCAGACGGGCTTCCCGGACTACTTCCTGGCGGCCAAAGACATTGGCGATTTTGTCCACGAGCAGGGCATTCTGATGGGCGTGCGTGGGAGCGCGGCGGCGAGCGTGGTGCTGTACACAACGGGCGTCACGGACATCGACCCAATAGAGACTCGGCTGGTGTTCGAGCGGTTCCTGAACCTGGAACGTCGTGAGATGCCTGATATTGACTTCGACTTCCAGGACGACCGTCGTGGAGAGGTCATCAAGTGGGCCGCAGAACGATACGGCGAGGGCCACGTTGCGCAGATCATCACATTCGGCACGATGGGCGCAAAAGCAGCCGTGCGGGACGTTGGGCGTGCGATGGGTATCGATTACGCAGACGTCGATGAGATCGCCAAGCTCATCCCGACGAAGCTGGGCACCACGCTGGAAAACACGCTCGGGAACGATAGTGAGCTGGGCAGGTTCATTGAGGGCAAAGAAAACCTCATTCATCTGGTCGATACGGCGCGTCGACTAGAGGGCACCGTGCGCCACGCCAGCACGCATGCGGCGGCGGTGGTGATCACGGAGGACCCACTCACGGACGTTGTGCCGTTGCAGCGCGCCACCAGCGGCGAAGAAGGCGCCATCCCGGCCACCATGTACTCGATGTCGCCAGTCGCCAAGCTTGGCCTGCTCAAGATGGACTTCCTGGGGCTCACGAACCTCACCATCCTGGACAGGGCAGTCAAGCACATTAAAGAGCGGCGTGGCGAAGAGGTGAACCTCCTCGATATCCCGCTGGATAACAAGGCCGCGTTCGACATGCTGGGCGAGGCGGAGACGTTTGGCGTGTTCCAGCTTGAGAGCGATGGGATGCGGCGGTGGGTCAAGGAGTTGAAGCCCACGTCTGTGTCGGATATTTCAGCCATGATCGCACTGTTCCGGCCCGGCCCAATGGAGCACATTCCAACGTTCATCGACCACAAGCATGGCCGAAGTCCGATCACGTATCCTCACCCGGACCTGGAGCCAATTCTGGAGGAGACGTACGGGATCATCGTCTACCAGGACCAGGTCCTGCTGATCGCCCGCGACTTCGGCGGCTACACGCTGGGTGAGGCGGACATTCTGCGGAAGGCGATGGGTAAGAAAGACCCTGTCATTATGGCAGCCGAGCGGCAGAAGTTCGTGAACGGCGCGCTAGCGAAGGGCTACACCGAAGAGCTGGCGACGACGATGTTCGAGCTGATTGAGCCGTTTGCTGGCTATGCGTTCAACAAGGCGCACAGCACTTCCTACGCCATGATTGCGTACTGGACGGCGTATCTGAAGGCGAACTACCAGACGGAGTACATGGTGGCGTTGCTGGACGCCGCTTCCGATAACGCCGACCGGCTACCGCGGGCGGTGCGAGAGACGACTCGGCTGGGCATAGAAGTACTGGCACCAGATGTGAACACCGGCGCGGTGAACTTCTCCGCAAGCCCGTTGGACGCCGAAGAAGAGTCGATTCGGTTCGGCCTCTCAGCGGTGAAGAACGTTGGCGCTGGTGCGGTTAGCCCGATAGTTGAAGAGCGCATCGAGTCGGGTGATTTCAAGTCGCTTGAGGACATGTGCAAGAGGGTGAAGTTCAAAGGCATGAACCGGCGTACGCTGGAGAGCCTGGCCAAGGTGGGCGCGTTCGACGCGATTGGATCGCGTGGCGGCGTGCTGGAGGCTGTCGAGCGGTTGCTGGCGCTGATTCACCGTGAGGCGCGGCTGCGGGATTCCGGCCAGACGACGATGTTTGACATGCTGGGCGACGAGGTTCCGACGCCGACGGCTGACTTGCAGTTGAGCGGTGAAGATGATGTTAGTGATAGCGAGAAAATTCTCTGGGAGCGTGAGTTATTGGGTGTTGAGCTGACGGAGAGTCCTTTTACGCGTGAGATGCATGCCAATGCCCATCGCTTCAAAGTATTTGCCAACCAGATCACGGCTGATTTGAAGGATCAGAAGATCGTGATGCTGGGCCAGATTCGACGCATCCGTGAGCTGAGCACTCGCAAGGGCGACGCGTTCCTGGCAATCCACATTGGGATGCTGGACGGCGAGGTTGAGACCGTAGTGTGGCCCAACGTCCTTCAGGCCACGCGGGCGATGTGGGAAGACGGCAAGTTCGTCACGATCACGGGTACCGTGCGGGAACGCGATAACCGCGTTTCTGTGGCGATCGACTCAGCTACGGAGTACAAGTTCGGTGACACTGGTCAGGTAGGCGCGGCCGCCGCGGCAGGCGTGCCGGTGGCAGCGGGAATTTCGGCGGCGCCGGTGGCGAGTGCGCCGTCGTTTGGCAGCAACGGAAATGGTAACGGGTACTCGAACGGTAATGGACAAGCCGCAGCATCCGCGGGGTCGACAAAGCCGCCAGCGACTCAGAATGGCTCGTATCACGCTGGCGTCAGCAACGGTAATGGCAACGGAAAGGCCGCGCCCGTCGTGCCCAGCGGAAGCATCATCGTGCGGGTTACGGAGACGGAGCAGGCGCGCGAGGACCGGTATCAGCTAGAAGACCTTGTGAAGACGATGCTCGATTTCCGTGGCGATGACAACGTCATGCTGGAGATCAAGACTCCGCATGATGTTGTGAGCCTGGAGATGCCGTTCATCAAGGTTCGCAACTGCGAGGAGCTAACGATGCGCCTCACAGAGATGCTGGGCGAAGGAAACGTGACGGCGGTTCCCGCTTAGTCTTGTTCCGCCGCTAGCAGCTTTCGCTTTACTTCGAGGCCCTCTGGGCCTCCGAATCCGCCTAGCGAGCCGTCAGACCTGATTACTCGGTGGCAGGGCACCAGCATTGCTACGCGGTTGATCGCCATCGCCCGGCCTGCGGCTCTTGGTGCGCCGGGTCGGCCTGCTTCAGCGGCCAGCCATGCGTAGCTGCGGGTTTCGCCCCATGGAATGGTTCGGCATGCATCCCACATTGCGGCGGTGAGGGGTGGGGCGTCCGAGAAGTCAGTTGGGAGATCGTCGAGGGCGTCGCTATCGCCATCAAGGTACGCATCTATGGCGGTGCCAATCCCATCGAAATATTCCGGGTCGTTATCGCACTCGAGTTGGGCCGGGAATATGAGGTCTTCTGCTTCGTCGCGATCAGCTTCTGGGCTCGACATCTGTGTGATGCCCTTGTCTGATGCCGCTGCCGCAATCCAGCCGTACTTGCTCTCCCAGACGTGGAATCTAGTGGCGCTCATTTCTGATCAACCTCGGCCGATCAGTCTGCTCCCGGCTCGCCCAATCAGCGCACGCCGCATCCGGCTCCATGCTTTGGAGAAATCCGCATCATCGTCATCGTCTGATGGAGGTCCATAAGTTCGGCCCTCGTACGCCTCAGCGATGAAGCTGGCCGAATCGGTAATAGTTGGGATTGCCAGGGCTATATTCGATGCATACTCGCGCGGTGTTTGGCTGGGATCGCGGCCAAGTCCAGCGAATCGGGCCAGTCTGGTCATCTTCAGATAGGTGCGTTCAGCCGAACTGAGGCGCCACATGCGGAAATTCCAGGCTGTTATTGCCACAATTGCGAGTATCAGAACCGCCAAAATCGGAAGCGCTACTGGCAACACGGGGAAGCTAGTGCCACTTGCTGCCTCTTCATCCAACAGGCGTTGTGCTGCTGCAGCGGCGAGAGCTGCATCGCTGAATTCGGACAAATCTTCCGGGAAGAACTCAGCTTCGAAAAGTTGCTCGTTGGTTAGCCTTTGTCCACCAGATAGGTCCTGCAAGTCTTGAGCCGGTACTCCGCGACCGAATACGCCATAGCCCGGAGTTCCTTCAACGTCCACCCAGCCGTAGCCCGGGAAGTAAGCCTGCGCCCAACCATGTCGGTCTGAACCCAGTATCACGAAGCGACTCTGCTCTGGTAGGAACGACCCCGGAGCGTAGCCAGCGATCATTCGCGCTGGAACGCCTGCGGCTCGCAACAATACTGCGGTGGCTGAGCCGAAGTACTGCGAGTAGCCCTTGAGCTGATCATCCCGGCACGGTGCCCGGCCTCCGTCTTGAGGACATGCTTCAGCCTGCGTCTCGAACAGAAAGTAGTCGATGGCATCCTGATCGGCTGTTGGTCCGAGTATGCCGAGGCTGTAGCCCTGCGCCTGCAAGAAATCTTGGACGGCTTTTGCTTTCTCAAGCGGCGTTTCTGCGCCTCGGCTCTCGACAATCTCCTGTGCCAACGCAGTGACTCTTTCGGGGAGGCTGTCAGGCAGTTGTAAGTAGCGGTCGGTTACCCACGTTGGATAGTCAGCGCCGGCCTCATCAAGTTCGTCATCTGTAGCCGTCGAGATCAGCTGATCAACTATGTATGGCTCGAGGGCATCGATCTGCGTCTTTGGTGAGAAGGCGATCTGTTCGGCGGGTGGAGCTTCCAGACGGCTGACTCGAATCCCCGTTAATTCGCCGTCACGAGTGATGGTCAGCGTGCCTGTAATGCCGGGAGGTAGAACGTCTGAAACTGCCTCCTGGATAGCCTCGTTCCCGGTTGGAGGCACTTCATCCTCATCAAGGAACACAAACTCATCCCACAGATCGTCTGCCAGTTGTTGAATATCTGCGGGTACTGAGCCAAGTCCGTCTGGGTTCATGGTGATCTGCCACTCGAGTGGTGCCAGAACCTGATTGAATCCTTCGATGTTGAGCGAAAGCGTTGCACCCACCGGCATGACCCAGTTGGCGTCGACAATTGGAATGAAACGCTGAGTGATCAATTGGCGGGACTTCAGATCGTCGCGCCTCGCAAGGATTTCGCCAGCCAGCGTTCGGTTTTCCGTCGTCGCGCCCGTCTGCCATCCCTGGCTCGTGTACTCCGAATATATGTGTCCGGCGTGCAGTGTTGGGAATACGGAATCAACGTACATAACCGGATCGTCCGGTAGATCGATTGAGCCCTGGAATGGCAGTGACTCACGGAACTGCCCGAATCCATTCGCATCTTTGCCTCGGACTCCAGAGAGCAGTCTGCCGAAGTCTTCATCAAGCGAGCGGAACGGATCTTTGAAGGTGTCCCAGACAATACCCAGTTCGTCATTGCGGGGCTCCCACATTGGAAGCACAGACGCGATGAGGACCACTGGAATCGCCAGGATTATGCCGTGCTCCATGGAGAGTCGTCTGAGGTGTCTTGGGAATTTCATCCCGGCCTCAGCCCAACCTGCAGCACGTTGTATTGCGGTGACATGAGCGAAGAGGACTACTGCAATGGCCAGAAATATGTAGAGCGTGTACTCGTACTGGCCGTGACGGTAGCTGAGGTTGATGATGATGGCCACGCCAAGCATGGTCACGGTTATCCAGACGTTCCTGAACTTGAACAGTATCCAGGAAGAGGAGAACGCGACGAGCCAAGAAACCGCCAGTAGCATCACCTGAAATGGCAGGGAGTCGCGACTGATCCCGTCGTTGCGTGCAGCGCTCAACCAGAGGAAGAATCGATCCCAAATGTCTCTGGACGTCTCAATGATGTTATCGCCGTTAGCAGCATCACCAGCCTGCCAGAACACGACGACCCATCCAATTGAGAACGCAGCCAACGGCGAAAGGGGGATGCTGAATCGATGCCGGGCTGCTGCTGCGCCGATAAATCCACCAAGGATCACGGTCACTTGAGTGTTGGGGCCCTCCAGCCAGCCAGCCAACTGAACGGACCAGGCTACAGATGATAAGAGTCCAAGCAGCAATATGAGCGTTATGCCATCTTCGTAGGTGCGAAGGTCAAAGTATCGTCCGAGAGTTCGTTCTGCGAACGAAGAAACGCTTCCTTCCATCGATGATGGACTGATCTTCGGCGCTTGGACTGCGCCTGTTGGCTGGAGCGTGCCTGCGCTGGTGCTCATCCCGCAGCCTCATTTATCGCTTGCGATCGATGAAACACGGTCTGAGCCTCAGGCTCGGCCAATGCGGCGGCGGCAGACATTCCCTGCCGAACCATGTACGTCTTCACCCCATGGGCAATGAGCCTTGCCCGGGGCGACTCAGATACATCTTCGGGGTCCCACGACTGCCGGTCCATGATGACCGCAACGGTGTAGACACCGCGTTTCTGCAGCGCACCCATAGCGTCCACCCAGTCGGCATCAGGAGACGACGTGACTATAACCAGTGATGAGCCTCGGCTTACATCCCGCTCTATTTCAGCAATCAGGGAGAAGACTGGCTGAGTCCCCTCCGGCTTACTTCGAGCGATGTGCCGGATTATGTTCAGGCGTTGACTGGCGCTTCTGTCTGGTCGGGACAGCAGTGTTCTTGAACCAGCGCCTGAGAACCCCACAGGGAGTTGAAGCGACAGGTACTTGTTTATGGTTGAGGCAACGATGGTGGCTGCCGTCTCGTCAGTTGAGTGCGCACCCTCGCCAAGGGCCTGCTCAGCCTCTTGATCCATGATGACCCACATCTCGTTGGAACGGCCCTGATCAAACGTCTTCACCATCAACTTGCCGGTACGCGCAGTGCTGCGCCAGTGAATCCGGCTGATGCCATCCCCAGAGTCGTAGTCTCTGATTGAGGACACCTCTGGCGAGAGCACATAGCTGTGGCGGCGGCGTGCCGTTTCGCCTGTCACCAGTGCTGACGGCGCTGCATAATCAGGAATCTCTGAAACCCTTGGGAACACGACCAAATTCTGGTGATCAGCCTGCTGTACTTCGTGCGGGAACAGTCCAAACGGGTCTGACGATCTGATCACCAGTGGCCCAAGGTTGAATTCACCGCGTTGTTGGACCGTGAAATCGATATCGAATTGACGATGTGAGATCAGGCTGGGGAGGCTGACGACCTCTGCGATTTTCAAGTCTGGAATATCTGTCTTGTCTTCAACCTCAATCCAGCTCTTGGGAAGTCCCGTTTTGTTGCGGAGGACGAACGACTCGGTGACACGGTCGCCTACGCTAACCTCTTTGGCCGGTCGCGTTACCTGGGCTGAGATTGAGTCAGATCCCCATCTAGACCACACCCAAGAGATGATGATCAGGAGAATCAGCGCATAGTTCATCCGAACGGCCAGGTCGAATCCCGTCGCCATTCCAGAGGAGAGCATGATGACGATCAGAATGCCAAGAATGTAGAGGCGAGGTGATCCGGGAAGTCGACGCCGCGGCGCAGCATCTTCCGACTCATCCGTCGGGGCTGAAATAGAAGGCCGTAGCCCCGGCCGGACTCTTTGAGTTACATCAGGCATGCGCACCACTACTCGGACTCCCTCGCGTTAGCTGAGGCAGGTTCCGAACGTAACTGCGGCTGGGCGTCATTAGATTCCTAAGCTGTTGTTCCAGCGGCCGGGCGGGTTCCGGCGGATCCACCGGGTACGGATGTCGCGTCCAGAATCTCACTAACGATGATTTCACCCGTTGCTTCTCGCATCCGAGCGGCCGGAGTGAGGATCAGCCTGTGACTCATCACGGGAGAAGCGATCGCTTTGACGTCATCTGGAATTACATACTCGCGACCATCCATCAAAGCGATAGCCTGGCTACCTCTCAGCATCGCCAGAGATGCTCTGGGGGAGACGCCAAGCGCAATGTCTGAGTGATCTCTGGTGGCGTTGGAAAGAGTCACGATGTACTCCTTGACCAGATCGTCCACGTAGATCTTTCGAACGTTCTGCTGCAGATTCACGATATCTGCCGGAGTCGCAACAGGCTCAAGATCAGCGATCGGCTCGCTCGTCATCTGGGAGTTCATTATCTCAATCTCTTGCATGGGATTCGGATAGCCCATGGAGATTCGCAGGAAAAATCGGTCGAGTTGTGCCTCAGGCAGCGGGAATGTTCCCTCGTACTCGATAGGGTTTTGTGTGGCCAGGACCATGAACGGAGCAGGAAGTTTATAAGTCACACCATCAACGCTGATCTGACTCTCTTCCATCGCTTCAAGGAGAGCGGACTGAGTCTTTGGCGTGGCACGGTTGATCTCATCAGCAAGGACAATCTCAGACATGATTGGCCCGTGACGGAATTCAAATTCGTTGGTCTTCTGGTTATAGACAGAAACGCCGGTAACGTCGCTCGGCAATAAGTCAGGGGTGAACTGCAGGCGTCGGAACTGACAGCCTGCGCTACGGGCAATGCTTCGGGCCAGCATTGTCTTACCAACGCCGGGCACATCTTCGATCAGAGCGTGCCCACCAGCAATGAGGGCAACAACGCCCAACTGCACGGGGTCGCGTTTGCCAATAATGACCTTCTCAACGTTGTCAACAAGTTGCTGGGCGAGGTCTCTTGGTCCGGCCGTCGTGGTCACGTGCAGTCTTCTTTCTGTGCTTCTGCTGATCCCGTTGAGGTGGCTTGATGGAGCGCCCAACTCAATTGCAACCATTCTTGTGGGCGTCCACGGTATCTCATGCGTCTAATACGACGGCATAACCATCGCATTAGATCGGACCGTGCGCATCACAAGAACTTGTTATTTGCTATTTTTCGGATCAGTCAGGAAGTGGTGGGCAGTAGAGGACTCGAACCTCTGGCCTTCTGTGTGTAAGACAGACGCTCTAACCAACTGAGCTAACCGCCCCCAACTGAACCATTGTGCCAGTTTTGAACGAGGGCGAACACTACAACGACAACATTAAGATCATATTGGCCACCACAGCCATCTCTATCCGGGGAGTGAAACGTACGTAATTGCAGTTTGGTTCCCGTCTCAGCGAGATACATAGCGTGACCGAGTATCATCGTCAGCAATGCGAGTTGACCATGAAACCAAGTGCCCGGAGTGCGGTACATATTCCGCGATAGACGCGAACTACTGCTCAAACTGCGCACATGAGTTCGGACCATCGAACTGCCCAAACTGCCAGGCGGAACTGCAAGATGGCGCCACGTTCTGTTCTGAGTGCGGCCTCAGCGTGAGGTCCTCAGACAGTAGTGGCGGACCTAATAATCGAGTCTCGCAGAACGTGCGAGTGATCGTTGATCGACGCGGTGGATGTGCATCGGGGTGCTTGATCCCGTTGCTGCTGCTGGTGGTCGTAACGGTGTTTGTGTGCGGAGCTGCTATTTAGGCTCGTCGTTCGGTCGCGGCCTTACTCCATGGCATGATGAAGTTTGATTTTAATGTAATCGTCCGGGCTCCTTATTATCATTTTGGCCTTGAATCTGTAATAAGAAAGATGAGTAGACCTCTGTATTTCAATTTGAGTCAATACAGATGCAAAGATAATTTTGATGGCCCAAAACCAAAATCGCGCCTCTGCCTACAGTGGCCCCTGAGCGCTACACTTATACAGCGCGGTATCTAGTTCTTACTTTGCATTCCCGTTCAGCGTTAAAGGAAATCGGCCCGCCCCGGTGAATTCCACAGAGTCCAACTCGATCCCAACCGACACACACGACCTCGACGACTCCGATCAGTCTCAATCGCGCAGTTTCCTTGAGAGCAAAATCTGGTTTGGCCTATTCGTCGTCGCGGGTATCGCAGTTGCCATAACGTCGTGGATCCTCCTGACCCGGGCCAATTCCGCGCTTGAGTCGTTCACCTACACAGAGTTTGATCCGCCCAAGGATTCGCTGGATTTCAGCCTTACAGACCAGCACGGCGAAACGTTTACGCTGTCTGATCACGCGGGCGAGGCGACTGTCCTCACCTTCCTCTACACAAGCTGCGCCGATGTCTGCCCCTTCGTCGGCGCCAAGCTGAGAGAAGTGCTGGATATCCTTGGTGACGATGCTGATGGCCTGAATATTGCAGTGGTCACTATGGACCCTGAGCGAGACACGCCTGAACGGGTGATCGCGTACGGCGAGCGCCTGAGAATGGACAGCGAATGGAACTATCTCCTTGCCGAACAGCCGGCACTCGAGCCGATCTGGCAGGAGTACTTCGTGGGGTTACCGACGATTGGCGAGCAGACGGTATTCGCTACACAGGACGATATAGAGCGTTACGAGCTAAATCTTGGCCTGAGCGATCTCAACGAGCGATCAGCAAATGACGCCCGATTTGAGTTCGGAGGTGGCTACGATGTAGGCCATTCAACGCCGGTGATCATTATCGACAAAAATCTAAAAGTACGCATTGTGGCGGGTCAGCATCTTGATCCGATGGAGTTCGCTGCAGACGTCCGGAAGGTGCTCAATGAGAGCTAGAGGAGTCCGTTGAACCGCCTGATTCGCCATTCGTTCGTCGGCTGGCCTCGAATCTTCTACGCGCTCTTGGCGGCACTGTTGTTCAGCGCCATAGCCGCGACCACAGCCTCTGCTAATTCGCACCTGCCGGAGACCAGCGATATCTGGAAGATGTGGGTCCCAGATCCACTGGCGATCTTCGTGTTCGGTGGACTTGGCTTTCTCTACTTCAGAGGATTGCGAGACTGGAAGAAGCGCAGTCGGCCGCACGGCAAATGGAAAGTGATCTCGTTTTACACTGGCCTGATCTTTATGCTTGGTGCGCTGATTTCACCGCTTGATCCGCTCTCAGACCAGCTCTTCTTAATGCACATGATCCAGCATGTGATCATCCGTGCCATCGCGCCAATCCTGCTCATCCTGGGCGCCCCCGTGACGCCGGTACTGAGAGGGCTCCCGATCGAATTGCGCATGGGGCTCGTCAGTCCGCTAGTGTCCAATCCGATGCTGCGCAAGGCGTACTCAGTGTTCCAGCATCCGGTGCTCATGCCGGGACTATTTGTGGTCGTGCTGTTCTTCTGGGCGCTACCGGAGTTCCACGATGCTGCCGTTGAAAGCTTCTGGCTCCACTACCTGATGCACCTGACCATGACGTCAACCGGCCTGCTCTTTTGGTGGCTCATCATTGATCCCAAGCCTCACCGCTCAAAAGTCCACTTCGGGCCCCGCATCCTCATCATGGGGCTAACGTTGTTTCCAAACACCACGCTGGGCGCCATAATCACGTTCTCAGAGTCGATCCAGTACAAGGCGTACGGTATCGAGAGGCTATGGGGAGTCGCTCCGCTTGACGATCAGACGCGCGGCGCACTTATCCAGTGGTTCGCCGTGGACATGATGGCGCTGGCGGCGGCCATAGTGATTTTCACCATGTGGTATCAGCAAGAACGTGCAGACGATAGGAGACGGCTTCGTCTGCGGCTGCGTGCACAGGAGTTGGAGCGTCAATCTCTGGCAGAAATAGCACCAACGCCCGAGGCAGAGTAAGCTTCACCGATAATTTTTATGATTGGCGCAGTGCGAGGGACTCAAGACAAATGGGCGAGTTTACGGTCGCGTTTCTAGGCTACAGAGATGATTGGGAACTTGAGCGGCTCAAGGAGCAGGCACCCGACGGGATGAACGTTGTAGGGACGCCGCTGAACTCCGATAGGGATGCGAACGCCGCTCTGGTTGAGACCGCGGATGTTGTGATTCCGTGGATGCGCAGTTTTGAGCCAGACATGGTTGACTCTGCCAAAAATTTGAAGCTGATCCAGGCGCTGAGTGCTGGTACGGACTATTTGCCAGTGGCTGAT